>JBDTFK010000220.1:0-16245 GCA_039937995.1 Vulcanimicrobiaceae bacterium
AATCGTGCCGGTCCCCTCGCACGCGAAAGTCGTCGTCCCCGCGCCGGCCGGAAAATCCGCACCGAAAGAAACGATCAAACGCATCGGTGCGGCTCACCCAAAACCGCCGCACATCTCACTCGCGAAACCGATACGAGACGTGCCTGTAACGACCGGCGGCCAAGGTGCCGGCGCAGGTAATGCGTCGGGCGCGGGCAGTGTCGGCAGCGGAGGCAACGGCACCGGGACGGGCGATAGCGGCAACGGTGCGGGAGGCGGCGGCGCTCCCTGCGGTGCCGTCGACTTTAGCTCGCGCGGCGAGGCGCACTACAACGCGGCTAGCGGATTTTACGAACGCGAAAGCATTGTCGCCACCGTTCACTTTGAAGACGGATCGGCGCAGACGGTGCCGCTGGACTGGACATGGCGATTCAAATCCGAAGAGTTCGATCCGTTCAAGAATCCGGATGCGCCGACGTTTTTTCAATTTCCGCCCGCAAATCAGCGGGCAAACGAGCCGCCGCTCGTGCAATACATCATGAAGCACTCAAGCGCGCACGGCAACACGACGTTGCGCGGCGATTGCCCGAATATCCCACCGCCGTCGCCCGGGCCGTAGCGTTGCTTAATAAAAGAACTGTTGCAGCTGATTAAATCTTGGACCGAACGCCCAGCCCATGCGCAAACTCGGATTGAGCACCACCGCGGGCTCGGCAATCGCGAATTTGAAGCCGGTTATCGTTTCGATCAGTTTGCCGGTTTCGTCGTAAATCACGAGCGCGCTTCCCGCGCTGCACGCGTAGGTTGGGTCGGCAACGAGGAAGAGCTTGTGCACCGGATCTACGCCCACACCCGCACCGCTGTTCAGTTGACTCGTCGAACTCGTGCAAGGAAGTTGCGCGGCCTTGATTCCGGTGCGCTTCGCGATGTTGTAAAACTCGACTTGCGCGTTTAGCTCGGTTGTTGTAGCAGCTACGCTCGTGTTCGGGTCCACGCCGAGCCCATTGACGTAGCCCGAGCCGAACGAGCCGTTGTTGAAACCGGTGAACCGCGTGCTCGCGCCGGTCGCCAGATCGAATACGACGTTGATCGGGGCCGCGCCGGGTAAACCTACGGCACCCGCGTCCGGTGAAAGTGCAATCACGCCTTGGTTGCCCGCAACGTACTGACCGAGTTGCGGGCCGTTTGCGCCGCCAAAGAGATTTGGATCCAAGTGGATCACTTTGCTAATCGTATTGGTCGCAACGTCGGTGACGATTAGGTCGGGATTGTCCTGGTTCTTGAGTTCGATCGCAAAAAGCAGACCCGTCGCACTCGTTTGATTGACGCCGTGCTGCAGGACGTCGACGTCGACGACCGGCGGCGTCCAGACCCCGGTGAACTTCTGCGCCGTAACGGGACTCACGACTTGATAGCGCCGGTTCGCGAAAATGCTGCCTTTGGGAATAACGTAGTGCGTTACGAGTGCCACATCGCCCGCGAAAATTCCATCGACCGCATAGGAGTTTACGCTGCCGGTTTGCACCGCAAAGGAACCGGTGACCGCACCGGAGTTCTGGTCGAACGTTTCGACGGAGACTTTAACCTGACCGGGTTTGTTGGTATCGCGCGCGGAGGCAAGCACTCCGTCGGTTCCGTTTTGGTTGATATCGAAACCGAAAATTTGGCCGCCGTCCTTGGTCGAAAGGACGCTGCCTAAATGGCCGCGCGCAGTTACGGAATCTCGACCTGCGCTGCTTTGCGGAAGCAACGCGTTTCCCGCAGTGCCGGAACCGCCGCCGTGACACGCGCCGAGCATCGGCGTAGAGAACGCGATGAGAAAGGCGATTGTGCGGCGCCAAGGTGGGTTACACATGCCGGCTCTACCTCCGAAGCGTTTTGTACCGTACGTTAGACAAAAACGTACGTTAGGCAAAAAACATGAAGAAACCCTGAACTTACGATTACGGTACCTTTTCTTGTGTGAAGTGTGGATGGGTCAAGGTCGGCTCCAGGTTTGCTGGGTCTTTCTTTCTCCTATTTTCGACGCAGTAGGCTTCCGACTTACATTTCAGTCAGGAGACCCATGCTGCAAAACGTAACCGCATCTCCCAACCGACGCGCGCTGGAATTCGGAATCTATCGCGACGGCGATAATAATCTCGATGCATCGCAGAGCTTGACGATTCCACAAGCGCTGCAGACGAGCGAACAGAATCCCGGCATTCAGTTCACGGTGCAAGACACGACCGGCTTGCGCGAAGCCCACGGCGACATTGTCGAAGGGAAAACGCGCACCGATTCCTTTACCATCACCGACGGTCAGATCGCCCAAGTGCAACTCGATAAAGCCCACGATATGGCCGATCCGGAAAACCTCGCAGCGTTCGTCGCGCACACGCTGGACAACGCCGAGGCGTCTAGTGCGAAGCAGACATGGGTCGACCTCGTCGATCACGGCGGCGGCGACGGCGGCGGGTTGGAAACGCATGACGGGCACCTCATGTCGATGCCGGATATCGCAAAGGCCATCGCAGACGGCGTGAAAATGCACGCACAAGAGCACCCCGAAGACGCGACCCGCACAATCGACGGCGTCGTCGCCAATCAATGCCTGATGTCGACGATGGGTTTTGCCGATGCGCTTTCCCGCGACGGAGTAAAGTGGCTCGCGGCGAGCCCGGAGACCATGTTGTCCCCCGGCGTGCCGTCCACCGTCGCGGATGGGATCTCCAAGAATGTCGACAATCCGGACGCAATGGCAAAGGCCGTCGTTAAAAGCGTGATGCGTGCGAAGTTCGGGGGCGACGGCGATGCGTACGGCCCGGCCGCGGCGTTCGACGTCCTCGATCTCGATAAGACGAAGATCGCGAACGCGGAGGGAGCCATAAAATCGCTCAATGACGCTATCGGTGCCGCCGGCGCGAATGCATCGGTACGCCGCGACATTCGGAGCGATGTCAAGAGCGTCGACGGCATGGTGCGGTTTCCTGGGGCCACGTCCGATATGCCTTGGCACGCAGACCGGCCGGCCCTAGCCGTATACGCGTCGCTCGCAAACGACGACCGTCTTGGCAACGCAATCCGTAAGGACGCGCAAGCCGCCGCCGACGGCGTTCGCGCGCTCGTTATGGCGCATGCGGAGAGCCGCGATTTCGCGCCGTTCGGTGGCGCCGACTATCGCGACGCTGCGGGCCCGACGATTCACGCGCCCGTAAACGCCAAACAAGTCAATCCGTGGGCGCCCACGGTGAACGAAACCGACAACGCCTTTTACAATGCGGTCGATCAGGGGAAATTCGTACGCGCGATCGCGTGATTTGGGTCACGTGCTGAGAAGAGGTCCGATGCCAGAAGATATTTGGTTGCGCGCGCGTTTCCTTCCGTCTTCAAGATATCGTGCTCGACGAGTTCTGCGAGTTCACGCTGAGCCGTCGCGCGCGAGGTCTTCGCGAGCGCCATATATTTTCGCAAGTCTAAGTCACCCGCAAAATCACCGAGAAGCCGCGTAAGGACTTTGCGCTGTCGTTGGTTGAGGTCGACGTTTGCGTGACGCTGCCAAAACAGCACGCCGCGTCGCGCACGCGCGACTATGTCCTGCGACGAATCGATTGCCCGCGTGAGACAACCAAGGAACCACACAACCCACTCCGTGACATCAAGCGCACCGCGCTGCGCGCGCTCGATCGCATCATAGTAGTCGCGTCGCTCCGCATGGATCTGCGCGGATACGCTGTAAAAGCGATCGCTGGATCGTTCATCTTGCGCTAGCGCCAGATCGGCGATTGCGCGCGCGATTCGACCGTTCCCATCATCGAAGGGGTGGATCGTGAGAAACCAAAGGTGCGCGAGAGCTGCGCGAACGATACCGTTCTCTTTTTCCCGGCTTGCGTTAAACCACTCGAGAAACTGCGCGATCATTGCGGGCACTTCAGCACTGGGCGGTGCCTCGAAGTGCACGCGAGCGCGCCCAACGGGCCTGGAGAGTACTTGCATCGGATCTGATGACGGAGAGCGCCAATTCGCGATTGTGAGCCCTGGCGGTGTGCCGGGCGTAAGCGGAAAGAGTTCGGCATGCCAACGGAATAGGCGGTCCGCGGTCAGCGGCTGGTTGAAGGTACGGCTCGCATCGAGCGTCATGGAAACGACACCTTCGGTCCGATCATCTTGAAGGGGCGTGGTTTCAATGCCGAGCCGACGGACAACCGATGAATAGACGCTTGCGGGGTTGAGGATCTCGCCTTCGATGGCAGAGGTTTCCGTTGCGGAGTCCGTTGCTGCGCGCACGATGATTTCAAGGCGTTGCTCGAAGCTCAGCCCGTCCGACTGGCCGAGAAAGCGAGATTGCTCGCGGCGGGCTGCATCGAGAGCAGGCAGCGTTCGCGCCGGATCCCAGACGAGATGGGGCCAATCCGGGTCTTCCCAAATAAATCGACTCATATTCTGAGGCGATTATACCGGAGAATCGCCTCAAGAGGCAACAGTATCGCCTCATTTTTTGAGGCGATTAGGGCGAGTATCGCCTCGTTATGGTTATGGCGCATGCGGGGAGCCGCGATTCAGGGGGACTCGTACGCGCGATCCGGTGATTTGGGTCACGTGCTGAGAAGAGGTTCGATGCCGGGGCGTAGGCTGCTCTGTGGATCGTTCCACGAGTCGACGAACGAGCGTAAAATGTGGCCGGTAAGGCCCCAGATGCGATGTTCGCCGTAATCTAAGAGCGGGGTTTTGATTTCGTAAGCGCCGACCGTGACGACGCCCTCGCGCAACCCTTCGAGAACCGTGGCGAGGGGCACCGTGAACACTCCAACGGTTTCCGTTGCGTCGATTCGCAGGGCTCCCGCACGAATCACGGCGACAAACGGCGTCACCGCGTAGGTATTTACGCGCGCCCGTACTACGGGCAGCCGGGCCACGAACGTCACGCGCTCCGGATCGACGCCGACCTCTTCGTGCATTTCGCGGGTAGCGGTTTTTTCCAGGTCGTTCTTGTCGCCCGGGTCCATTCCGCCGCCCGGAAGACCGATCTGACCGGCGTGCGAACGCAAATGCGCCGCGCGCTCGATAAAAATCACGCCGTGCGGCTTCTCATCGAAAATACCCACGATGACGGCCGCCGGGCGCCGGTCCGCGTCGCGCATGTCGCTAGCGGATCAATTCCACGCGCTGCGGATAGATCGGACGATTGATGATGCGCTCCAGTTGATCGGCCTTAGCGTGGAGGACGAGCTCGCAAAATCGTTTGAATGCGTCGCGTTCGGCTTCGCCTTCGGCAAACCGTTCGTTTTGCTCGAGATCGATTTTACCCTCAACCGGCAAGAAGCGAACGTAACGCCCGTCGTCGTCTTCCGCAATTTCGACGAGCGCAACATCCTCGAAAATGCGCAGCGCGCGGCTTACGGTGCGCTCGTTCGCTTTGTCGATTTCGAGCGTGCGTGCGATGTCGGCGTAGCTCATGCGGACGACGGCATCGCTCGCAAGTCCGCGGATGCCGCGGTAAAGCGCGCGCAGCACGGGAAGCGGCGGTGCGTCGCGGTCGATGATGAATTCGTTGATGCGCCGGTCTGCTTGGCCGAAAAGCAGATGAATCACAGCGGCGCTCCCGTCGCGACCGGCGCGGCCGGCTTGCTGGTTAAACTCCGTAAAATCAAAATTGAGATGATAGAGCACCACGTGGCGCACGTCCGGAAGATCGATCCCTTCGCCGAAGGCCGAAGTGGCAACCACAACGCGCAATTCGCCTTCGCGGAAATAGCGTTCGACGTCGTGACGCTCGGGCGTCGGCATCCCTGCATGGTAGAACATCACCCCGCCGCCCAGCTTCTTGCGCAGACCCTCGGCGACGTCGGTAGCCTCTTTGCGCGAGTTGCAATACACGATGCCGCGATCGCCTTCGGCGAAAAGGCTCGCTAAATATCCGATCTTATCTTTGGTTTCCCGCGTATCGTGAACGCGAAGGTTTTCTCGGATCGTGGTGTCGATCACCCACGCTTCGATTCGCAATTCGCTTAAAATATGAGCGAACGCCTCGTCGTTCGCTGTCGCCGTTAGGGCCAGCACTTGTGCGTTGCCGAGTGAGGCAATCGTGCTGCCGAGGCGGCTGTACGCGGCGCGATGCTTCGACTCGAATAGGTGATGCGCTTCGTCGACGACCACGAGCGACGGCGCGCTGCGTTCGTTGAATTCCTCGCGATGAAATTCGAGAAACTCGGGGGTCGAGAGAATGATATCCCACGCGCCTTCGGCTAGCGCCTCGAAAAGCTCCGCGCGTTCGTCGTGCGAGATCGAACCGTTCGCCCGGTAGATACGCAGCCCGAACGGGTCGAGCTTTCGAATCAGCGCTTCGTATTGATCGTTGGCAAGCGCGCGCAACGGGTAGATAACGAGCGTCTTCGTACCCGATACGAGCGCACGCAGCGCAGCCGGGTATTGAAAGCAGAACGATTTTCCGCGCCCGGTGCCCATCACGGCAAGCGTGTTGCGCCCCGCTTCGATCCGTTCCAGCACGTCTCGCTGCGCTTTGTGCGGCTGCGAATCGCCGATGAGCGCCCGCCGTATGCGCTCCCCATCGCCGCTCCAAGCCGCTCGCGAAGCGCCTCGCTCGCGGTTCCGCTCGGCAATCGCGGCGGTCGCATCGCGCGATACGTGAATATTCACCCCGCGAAAACGCTCGCTGTCGCGCGCGACGCGCTCATCGCGAACGGCACCGGTAAGCGATTCGACCCGCGCGCGATATCGCGCTCCGCCGTCGATTAGCGGCGCGAGGTGTTTGGCCACGCCCTTGTTGAGAAATCCGAGCTGTAACGCGCCGTACATTGCAGCGATTGCGTTCGGGTCGTACGGGTTTTCGGGTTGCCGCACGAGTTGGAGTTCGAGCCCCACGCGCAATCCCGCGATCACGTCCTGCCGCCCCTCGAACGACACTCCCGCGAGTTTCGTATGAAACTCCGCGGCATCGCCGATCGTCGAGTAGCGGTCACCGAGATAGTCGAGCTGCTGCGCGAACGCGCGCTCGACGAACGATGCGACGCATTCGCGCTCTTCTTCGAGCGATTCGCCACGCTCGGCTTTGAGCGTGGCGAAAGCGCGTTCGAAGGCTTTCTCCGACGGAGTTGGGGGCGGTAGCCGCTTAGTGCTCGTGCGGCTCCGCGGGGGATTCGCCATCTTCGCTCGGTGCGGCATGCTCGGGCTCGAAGCCTTCGAAGTTCAGGGTGATTTCCTCGTGGCCTTGCTCGAGCGCTTCATCATGCAAGCCGGCGTTTTGCGCATCCAGCGGATCGACGGCTTCCATTTCGGTGTAGTCTTCCACCATCGTCCCGCCGTCGGAGCGTTTGCGCTTGTATCGAGCCGGTGACGGCTGGGACGGCGCAACCGACTTCTGTTTCTGCCGGCGCTCGCGACGCGCTTGGACGATGTCTTCGCGCGCAACTCCGGGCCGGCTTGGCTCGGTCGCGTCGGTTTTTCGAGCGCTCTTGGTCCGGTCGACCGCTAAGCCTTCGTGACGATGGCGGGCCGCTGCCTCGAGCTGACGTTTGCGGAAGCCGAGAACCAGCGGCGCCGAGTAAAAGATCGAGTGATAACCGCCCGAGCAAATACCGACGAGCAACGCGAACGCAAAGTTCTTCAAACTCGCGCCGCCAAGAGCTAAAAGGGCGACGAGCGTGATGACGACGGTCGCGAGCGTGTTGACCGAACGCGTCATCGTCTGCTTGATCGATTCGTTGACGATGAATTCGTACGGCTGACCGCCCATCAGTTTCGTGTTTTCTCGAATTCTATCGAGAATCACGATCGTATCCATGACGGAGTAGCCGATCACGGTTAGGACCGCGGCGAGAAACGCGTCGTCGGCGGGGCGGTTGGCGATCGCGTAGATACCGATCATCATCGCCGCATCGCGAACCAGCGCGATGACGGTAACGAGTCCGAAAATATAGTTCCATCCGAACCGGAACGCAATGTAGAGGAACTGAATGCCGAGCGCGATGACGAGCGCGAGCAAGGCGTTGCGTAAATACTCGCCGCCAAGCGTCGGGCCGATCGACGCAATTTGCGAAGCGTTGCGATCGACGGTTCCTACGCTCCCGAGCGCACTCCACATCGGCGCTGAGTTGTTCGCGTACGCCGTTTGCGTTTCAATGTGGAATCGCGTGCCCGCCGTACCGGCGGTAATCACCCGCTCGTCGGCAAGGTTTAGCGGCGCAAGCGCGCCTTTGACGGCTTCCAGCGTTACCGGCTTGCCGTAGGTCGCGTCGATCGCGGTACCGCCGGTAAACGAGAGGCCCAAACGCAACATATGCGAGGGTTGGAAACCCTGCCCACCTTGGAATCCGTGGAAGAGCATCGCCCCCACGCCGAGCGCGATGATGGCGTACGAGATCGTCGAGACGGTTTTGAACCAGCCGACGATATTCCAATTCAGTCTGCGAAATAACATGATATTGCCTATGCCCCCGTCTTCGCGAACACGCCGACATCGTCGCTGCGAACGCCGTAGAGTTCGGGAGTGGTGAGCACGTTGTTGTCGACGAGTACGTCGACGAAGAAACGCGTAATGAAAACGGCGGTGAAGAGGGAAACCGCGGTGCCCCAGAAGAGAGTGAACGCGAAGCCCTTTACCGTACCGGTTCCGAGCATGTACAGGACGCCGGCGCCGACGATTGTGGTGAAGTGACTATCGAAGACCGCGGAAAACGCGCGCGTGAACCCGACGCGCACCGAAGCGCGCATCGTCTTGCCGTTCCACAGCTCTTCTTTAATACGTTCGAAGATCAGCACGTTTGCGTCGACCGCCATACCGATGGAGAGCACGAAACCCGCGATTCCCGGCAGCGTCAGCGTTGCGTGCGAGAGCGAGAGAATTCCGAGCATCACCAACACGTAGATCGCAAGCGCAAGGTCGGCCAGAAGACCCGGCAACCGGTACACGACGATCATGAAGAGAAGCACGACGGCGAGGCCTGCAAGCGCCGCCTTGAGCGACTGCTCGAGGTCGAGTTTGCCGAGCGTCGGTCCGATCGTTTCTTTCTCGATGATCGAGATCGCAGCCGGAAGCGCGCCCGCATTCAATTCGTTTGCGAGCGTGATTGTCTGCTCTTGCGTGAACTGGCCCGTAATCTCGCCGTTATCGAAGATCGGGCTTTGGATCGTCGCCGCGGACACGTAGTGTTTGTCCAAAAAGATCGCGAGCAACTTGCCGACGTTGGCCGTCGTCATTTCGCCGAACTTCTTCGGATTCTTCGTCGTAAATTGAATGTTCGGGTTGCCGGAATTATCGAGACCCGAACTTGCGTGCGCGAGCTCCTTGCCTGTGTAAACGATCTTGCCGCTCGCGTCGTAGGCGCCGTGATCGACGTAGTCTTCGGCCGCTTTACGCTGCTTTGCCGGAAGCGTCAACGCTTTGTTATTGACGACCGCGAGCGCGGCTTCAGCCCGTTGCGACACTTCGGGCGTGATGATCTTATAATCGAGCACGGCGGCGGTCTTGATCAACTGTTCCGCTTGGTCGGGGTTTTTCACGTTCGGCAACTCGACCAGAATGCGGTCGGTTCCGACGTTGCTGATCGACGGCTCGGCAACGCCGAGGCCGTTGATACGTTGGTCGATGACTTGCCGCGTCTGCGCCTGAATTTCCGGCGTGATCGTTTTGACGTCGGACGTGGGGGAAAGCTGGAGCAAGAGACGCGCTCCGCCCTGCAAATCCAAACCGAGATGAATCTTTTGGTCGATCGGCAGCATCAACCAAACGGACGTAGCCACAATGGCGACGAGCACCAGCGCTTTGATAGGTGTTTTTAACGTATTCCAGCTCATATATGTCTTGAAGAAAAGAGGAGCGCCGAGGCAGTGCTGCCCGGCGTCAACCCGAAGGAGTGTATCAAGAGGCACGCGGCTGGTCAAACAGCCCCGGCTCGCAGCTCCACGTTCACCACATCGGCCGGAAGCAACTGCAATTCTGCCGGCAACTCTCCATAGCCGAAAACGTCGACTCGAATCCCGCCGCGGGTCACCAGGTCGGCCAGGGCCGGCCGTAGGGCCGCGGTGCAAATGACGGCGGCTCGCTCGCGGGGAGTTCGGGCCGCGTAGTCCGCAATGCGCTCCCTAAGGTAGAGGGCCGCCTCCGGGTCGGGGACGGCTTCGGCGCCCGTGGCGCTCCACGAGCGTGAAAGCCGGCGCTCGTACTCCGGCTCGAGAATCAGCGGCTCGAGAAAGGCCACGCCGCGGCGGCGCAACATATCCGGGACCAGCGCACGGCGGGCGGCCTCGGCGAGTTCTCGCGGCTCGCGCGTGGGCTCCTCGAGCATGGCCTGCAAAACGAGGACCGGATCGCGCGGCCAGACCTGCTCCCGCAACAAGTGTCCGAAGGCTTTGTGAATCGTTCCGAGCGGCAGCGCGTCGGTACCGATCTCGCGCACGAGCGACGGAACCGTCGCGCGCAGATGCTCGAGTAGCGTCTGCAATTCCTGGCGCCCGAGCAACTCGGCCGCATGCGAGCGAACCATTTCCGCGATATGTGAGCCGAGAATCGAAATAGGATCGAAGACGAGCGCGCCCGCCGAAATGCAGCGATCGCGCTCGCCCGGCGAAATCCACGACGCGGGCAAGCGGTACACCGGCTCGGGTTCAATCGCAAGTCCCAGGCCCTGCAAGACAGCCTCGTCGGCGACGGCCAGCAGCCCTTCAAGCACCAATCGGCCTTCGCCGACGGTGCGGTCGCGCACGCGCACCGCGTACGTTTGCGGATCTCTCGCGAGGTCGTCGCGTAGGCGCACGCCCGGAAGGACGATCCCAATCTCGGTTGCGAGGGCGCGGCGCACTTCGCCGATACGATCGAGCAGCGCGTCGGCAAACGGTGGCGCGAGCAAGTGCGCGAGCCCCGCTCCGATATCGATCGACATGGCATCGACACCCACGAGCCCGAGCGCGAGTTCGGGCCGCCGCATCGCTTGCCGCTTCGCTTGTTCCTTGGCCGCGCGCAATGCTTCTCGTTCGCGCGCGCGGCGCCGGACGGCGAGGTGCGCGAGCGCAAACGCTGCACTGCCGAGAATCAGAAACACCGGGCGCGGCAATGCGGGGACGAACGAAAGCACGACTAAGAGCGCGCCTGCGCTTCGCAGCACGTCGGGACGCGCGAAAAGCTGCGCCGCCAGGTCGGCCCCGAGCGCGCCGTCGGATGCGACGCGCGTTACCATCATGCCCATCGCGGTGGAAATCAGAAATGCGGGTAACGTCGTGACGAGCGCATTTCCGATTGAAAGCAACGCGAACGTATTGAGCGCATCGAGCGGCGAGAGCCCGTCGTAAGCAACGCCGACGACGATGCCGCCGAGCAGGTTGAGCGCGACGATCACGAGCGCCGCGACCGCATCGCCTTTCACGAACTTGCCCGCACCATCCATTGCACCGTAAAAATCGGCTTCGTGTTGAACGGAAGCGCGCTTGCGGCGCGCGTCGGCACTGCTCAGGGCGCCGGCATGTACGTCGGCGTCGATCGCCATTTGTTTACCGGGCATCGCGTCGAGCGTGAAGCGCGCAGCGACTTCCGCGACGCGCTGCGAACCGCTCGCGATAACGACGAATTGGATCGTGATCAATATCGCGAACACGATAAGGCCGACGACCAGATTTCCGTGTACGACGAAATCGCCGAACGCGGGGATGATCGAACCCACCGCTCCCGGCGTCGACCCTTGAGTAAGAATCAATCGCGTTGCCGAAACGTCGAGCGATAGCCGGAACAACGTCGCGACGAGCAAGGCAGGTGCGAAGGCGGAGAACTCGAGGGGATCTTCGACGGTTACCGCCAGAAGTAAGACGAGCGCCGATCCAAAGACGTTGATTCCCAGCAACACATCGAGCAACCACGGCGGCAACGGTACGATCAAGATCGCGACAATGCCGAGCAACATTCCCGCAAACGCGTAGACGGGCAAGCGATTCACGATTGCGCCTCGAGCGCGCCCGAGCGAACGAGCGCGGCAACGATTTCGGCAACCGCCACATAGTGATCGTGCGGTATAGGCTCTCCGGCTTGCACGTCGCGATAGAGCGCCCGCGCCAGCGCGATGTTTTCAATTGTGGGAATACGATGAAGACCGGCAAGCTCGCGAACGCGCAACGCGGCCTCGCCCGCCGCTCGCACCAGCACGACCGGAACGGGAATCTCGGGCGGCCGGTAGTCTAGTGCAACCGCGACGTGCGTCGGATTGACGACGACGAACGATGCGTCTTTTACCTTCGAAATTGCGCCCCGCGCCAAGTTGCGGTGGAGCGCCTTGCGCCGGCTGCGCGCCAACGGATCGCCGTCGTGTTCTTTCATTTCGCGTTTAAGCTCGTCCAGACTCATTTTCAATTTTTGTAACCACGCGCGACGAGCGACTCCGTATTCCGCAAAGGCAAACACGCCGCCGACGGCGATGGCCGCAAACACGACGTGCCGGCTTCCGTTCCACGCCACGGTTGCGATACGTAGCGGCGAATCGCTCGCCGAAAGCGTGGCGAAGAGATCGCGCATCGACGGGAGGATCGCCGCAGCGGCAATCGCAAACGCCACGGCCGCGCGCGCTGCATGCGTCGCCGTTTCGCGCGAAAGCATGCGTTTGATACTCTCAAACGGATTCAAGCGCTCGAACTTCGGCACCACCGCGATAACGTTTACGCCGCCCGCTTGCGCGATCGCGGCGATCGTGCCGGCTAGTGCGGCGGCGGCAGCCGGGAGCAACGCGTAGCAAAAGAGCGTACCGACCTGCGCAACCGGCGCCGCCCCGCGCGCGGCATTGCGAATGGCGACCTGCGCCAAGCCGCCGATCGCGCCCGCAACGCCGATCACTGCAAGCGCCGCGGCCGCAAAGGCAATCGTTGAACCGAACTCTTGCGAGCGAGCGACGTTTCCCTCGCGCTTAGCTTTCGCAACGCGCGCAGGCGTGGCGTCGAACGACCTTTCGCCGGAAGTCTCGCTCATCGTGGAAGCAACACGATCGGATGACCCGCCTGTGCAATGAGGATCGGAGCGGAAACCGCCGTTACGATCAACACCGCGGCGAAGACCAGGGGAAAGGAAAGACCGAAGGTGGCGAATCGCGGAATGGTGCGCGAAAGAGCGCCGAGCGCGATCTGCGTTACGAACGCGAGTGCAATTGCGGGCGCCGCAACGGCGAGCGCTACCAGCACGATCGTCGTCGCAAACGTCATCGCGAACGCCGCCCAGCCGTGCGGATCGAACGGTGCGCCGGGCGCTATGCGTTCGAAGCTCTGCGCGAATTCGAGAACGGCCGGGCGATAGGCGCCTAAAAGAAAATACCCGCCGGTAAACACAATCGACCAGATTCGCCCGAACCCGCTCGGCGCCACAAGGTCGACGCTGGGCGCAATCGCCTTGACACCGACGTAGTCATCGAGCATCCGCCCTCCGGCATACGCGCCGTCGTACAGAAGCGATGCCGCCATCCCAATAGCGGTTCCGAGCAAAAACTCAATCGCGAACGCCGCAAGGAAGGCGATACCGTCGAATGTCCGCGTCGCGTGCAATGTGGGTGCAATCGCCAAACAGAGAAAAACCGCGATGCCTGCGCGCACCGCATGCGGCACGGCGGGATGCGAAAAGCCCGGCGCGCGCGACGCGAAACCGGCGCACCGGGCAAAGACGAGCAACGAAACCGCGTTCACGCTATCGCGCGACCAGCGACGGAATCGCATCGATCGCGTCGTGGAAAAGATTAGCGCACAGATGCACGCCAAGGTTTCCGAAGAGCGCAGCCATCATCCCGATCGCCACAATTTTCGGTAGCAGCGTAAGCGTTTGTTCTTGGACCTGCGTCGCGGCTTGCACGATTGCAACCGCCGTCCCCACGAGCGCCGCTGCGGCAAGCATCGGCAGACACAATACCGCCGCAACGACCAACATCTCCCGCAACAGGCCACCGAAAGCATCCATGCGCCGATACTAGACGCAAGGTGTGACCGCCATGTTACCGGACTTTTAGGATGATGTTCTTGGCACCCCGGAAATCTTAGAAGTCGTACTCGGCTTGAAAGCGGTTGTACTTGAAGAGCGGCGCTCCACCGATGTTCGCGTTACCCGATTGGGTGCGTTCGCCGTAACGATAGCGGAAAAAGAATCCGCGGTAGTTTCCGGTCTTGGGAAGTTTGCTGACGTAGTACGTGGTATCGAAATCCGTTTCGTACGTTCCCTGCGCGTATCCCGGGTTGTTGTAGTCGTAGAGCGCGCGCGAAACCAGCGCGACAAACTGCTTGTCGTCGGACGTGAACGTTAGCGTGGTTTTAATAGCGTTGCCTGGGCTGCGCCGTTCCACCATCCCTTGCGTCAAACTCGTTGTGAACATCGGATCGGCGGTATAGTTGTCGGTATACGGGCTAGCGATGCCGCCGTAGTAGATGTCCGTCGTACCGGAACTTGCGATCGAGCAGTTCGAAGTACCGCCGCTCGGCAAGAAATAGGGCAGCGACACGCCGCCGGCCGAGTTGGCCGTGCCTGAAATCGTCCCGTTCTTACACGAATAGCCTTTAGGAAGCACGACGTTGTCGGTGCGCACGGGGACGCTGTCGAAACCGATATTCAGTTCGACGTTTTGCATCACGTTTATGCCGCCGAGGAGCCCGAAGACCGAGGCGTCGATCTTTCCGACCAACGCCGACCCGGAACTCTTTTCGCTGCCGAAATGGGCGGCAGCGTACGGTTTGAGTTTTCCGCCGAAAGGAACGCGGGCGTCGAGCCACAGCACATTCGCGATTTGATCGAAGGCGTAGTAGTGAAGGTTGACCGCGAACTTTTGCGGGCTCGTATACCCGATCCGCCCGTAAAAAAAGCCGTTGTTCGCAAGAAACGTGCCGCCGGGTACATAGATGTTGGGCGGCGGGCCGGCGTTGCCGGCGGGAAACCCCGTGATGAGCGTCACCTTGTCGAATTGTGAACTCGTACGCGGTTCGTACCGAATCATATCCGAACCCTGAATTTGCCAATTCGAATCGATCGTATACAGGAAATCCGCTCCTTGAAAAGTCGCCGGTTTAAGGCGCGTGTCGGCGGAGTTCGCCCACGGGGTCGTATACGTTTGATCGCCGATTTTACCGTAGATAGCGGCGGTTTTGAACTGAAGGTAGGCTTCGTCGAGGGTGCTCAACGTAAAGCCCGGGATGCTGTCGTCCGGATTTAGCGCGGGTTGGGTAACTTTTCCGCACGGAGGAGCCGAGTGCGAATTCGGGCTGGAGCATCCGCCGAGCGGGTTTGCGTAAAAGTACGATGCGCCGACGGTCCAGTTTTGATCGAAACTATAACTGCCGTGCAGACCGACGCCAAGATTGAAGCTCTGTTGATTGGCGGCTTTGTACGCCCCGCCTTGTTGACTGTTACTGGCGTTTTGACGCGTGAAGTCGAAGGCGCGCAGCTTGCCGGAGAAAACGAACGGCGCGGAGACCTTCGGCGCAGCCGACGGCGCGGGCGAAGGATCGAGCGGTGAAGCGTAAGTAGCGCTCGCGCTAGAGATGAAAACCGCGAACAGCGCAACGAGCGCTCGATATAATCTCGTTTCCATTGGATTCCTTTATAAAAACGTGGCTTCGTGTTTTGCTTTGAACCGGTCTTCAACTGCGCGGCGCGAAAGTGCCAGACTGCCACGGTGACTGCAGTTGCTAATCCACCGGCACACAGCAGGGGCCGAACCTTCCAATACGATGACGAGAGTCATTCTAAGCCGGCAAAACAGAAATATCATAAGTTAACATTCCACTCATGTAACGAGCGGGCGGTCGCCTCAGCCGGTGTGAGAATTTAAACGTACATCATGCCGGCAAGGGGGCTTTTGTACCTTGCTTTTGGCTTGCCGGTATCCTAGAATAGCAACTTAAGCTACTTTAAACGAAAAATGCACGCGCGAGGGGCCCCATTTAACGGAGCCCTAGTTGTCATCGAGCCCGCCCTGGAGGTGCTCCGCGGGTGACTTTGTCCTCCTCGCGGTAACCTGGGCTATCGGCGGCGGCCGACTTCGCGTGCGGTTCGCTAACGAATCTTTCGTCGTCGCGAATTCGTCGCAGTAATCGTCAGTTTACGCCGCCGGATCGACGTTCCGTCGGCGTCTTTTCCAGCGTACTCCGAGCCGGCTGCCAAACGCATAAGGCGCCGGCGATTTAAGTAGCGGATGTGCCCGCGATCGCGCCGTAGCGCCTCGTCGGTTTCGAACTCGGCGATGAGTCGAGCGACGACTTCTTTTACCGTGCCCGCTCCGGCGGCTATTTGCGTCTGCGTCATGGCCGGTAGCGGTTCGAGCGCTG
>JBDTFK010000221.1:0-4583 GCA_039937995.1 Vulcanimicrobiaceae bacterium
CAACGCGCGTTTCTTCGTTCTTAAATTCCGAAACGAGCGCTTTGCCGATATGGACCTTGAGCTTGGTTGCGATTTCTTGGGCAAGCGCGCGGTTCGAGTTGCCGCTAAAAACCAGGGAATTGTGGCTCAACGGGACCTCTCTCAAGTGACCAAGGGCGGAATCTTGTGGTTCGCGCAGGCCGCGCATGAAAACCTTGGTCGAAGCTCCAATCGAGCGTGCCCGCAGGACCCTTCCGGCCGAAAAGCTCCGGTTCCGCGCTTGCTCCGGGTCGACCCGACCCGGTCTGCGACCGGAGGTCGAGCGAAACCGCCTGCGAAGCGGGCGTGTCGAAAGGTGCTTCATGCCCAAGAAGTTCGAACTCGTTTCGCCCTACCAACTCGCGGGCGACCAACCCGCGGCGACCGCGGCTCTCGCAACCGGGGTATTGCGCGGCGACCGGGCGCAGACGATGTTGGGCGTTACCGGAAGCGGCAAGACCATGGCGATGGCTCGCGTGATCGAACTCGTGCAAAAACCGACGCTCGTGCTCTGCCACAACAAGACGCTGGCGGCGCAGCTCTGCGCCGAGTTCCGCGATTTCTTCCCCGGCAACGCCGTTGAGTATTTCGTTTCCTACTTCGACTACTATCAGCCCGAGGCGTACGTTCCGTCGACCGATACGTACATCGAAAAAGACAGCTCGATCAACGACGAAATCGAACGCTTGCGCCACTCGACCACACAGTCGCTGCTAACGCGTCCCGATACGGTCATCGTCGCGTCGGTTTCATGCATCTACGGCTTGGGCTCTCCGTCGGACTATATGGAAATGTCGGTGCGCGTGAAGACGGGCGACGAAATGCCGCGCGACGCGTTTTTACGCAAACTCGTCGATATGCAGTACCGCCGCAACGATCTCAATCTCGTTCGCGGCACGTTCCGAGTGCGGGGCGACGTCCTGGAGTTCGTCGGCGTCGACGAAGAGCTGGTGCATCGCATCGAATTTTTCGGCGACGAGATCGAGGCGATCAACGTTGTGAACTTGATGACCGGCGAATACGTGGAGAGCAAGGACGAAATCCTCATCTTTCCGGCCAAGCACTTCATCACGCCCGACGAGAAACTGCACCGCGCGGTCACGTCGATCGAACTGGAGCTCGACGAGCGGCTGAAGTACTTTAAAGCCCACGGGAAGCTGCTCGAGGCGCAACGCCTGGAGACGCGCACGCGCTACGATCTCGACATGTTGCGCGAAGTCGGCTATTGCAACGGAATCGAAAATTACTCGCGTCATTTGACCGGCCGCGAGGCGGGTTCGACCCCGTGGTGCTTGCTCGACTTTTTCCCAAAAGATTGCCTGTATTTCGTCGACGAGTCGCACGTATCGCTACCGCAGGTCCACGGCATGTACGCGGGCGACCGCTCGCGCAAGTCGACGCTCGTCGAACATGGCTTCCGGCTGCCGAGCGCCCTCGACAACCGGCCGCTCACCTACGAAGAGTGGGAAGAACACATACATCAAATCGTGTACGTCTCGGCGACTCCCGGAACGTACGAAATCGGGCGCAGCACCCAAACGGTCGAGATGATCATCCGCCCGACCGGCCTGGTCGATCCCGAAGTTGAGGTCCGCCCGACGCGCAATCAGGTGGACGACCTGATGGAAGAAATCCGCGCGCGCGTCGTGCGTAAGGAACGCGTTCTCGTCACCACGCTGACGAAGAAAATGGCCGAAGACTTAACCGACTTCTTGCTCGAGAACGGCCTAAAGGTGCGATATTTGCATAGCGAAGTCGATACCCTCGAGCGCGTTGCGATTTTGCGCGACCTGCGCTTGGGCATCTTCGATGTCTTGGTCGGCATCAATCTGCTTCGCGAAGGACTCGATCTTCCTGAAGTTTCGCTCGTCGGTATTTTGGATGCGGATAAGGAAGGTTACCTGCGCAGCGCAACGTCGTTGATTCAAACGATCGGCCGTGCCGCCCGCAACGTCGAGGGTAAGGTCGTTATGTACGCCGACGTCGTAACCGAATCGATGGCGCGCGCGCTCGGCGAGACGAAACGCCGCCGCGAGCGGCAGGTCGCGTACAATACGGAACACGGAATCGAGCCAAAATCGATTCGCAAAGAGATTCACGACATTTTGAGCATGCTCGGCGCAGACGGCGAGACCAAAGAAAAGATAAAGATGGACAAACTCCCGCGCGATGTGGCGATGAAAATGGCATCGGATCTTGAAAAGAAAATGCGCGAGTTCGCGGGCAATCTCGAATTCGAAAAAGCGGCCGCCCTGCGCGACGAATTGGTCGAACTGCGCCGGCAAATCGGCGGCAACGAATCGCTGCTCTTCCAGGGGAAAGCGCCGAAGATTTTCGCGGCTTCGCTCAAGGAGCTCGTCGGCAGTTAGCGATACAAGGTAGTACCTTACCTTCGCCTTCGGGAGTACTCATGAACCGCCTTATCGCTGGTATCGCTTTCTCATTTGCCCTCACCGGCGCGACCGCGTTTGCGGATGCGCCGTCGGCGATGCCTTCCGCAACCCCGCCGGCCCCTTCGCCGTCGTCCGCACCGACTGCGAAGCCGAATGCCGAGGTGATGAGCCGGGCGAAAGACTGGTACCATCGCTTGGAGACCGGCTCGATCGACCGCGCCCAGCTCGACGCCAAAATGAATGCGTTGTTGACCGATGCACTCGTGAAGTCGATGTCGGCGCAGATCGCCCCGCTCGGCGATCCGGTGGCGTTCGAACAACTGCAAACCGGCACGCAGAGCGGATCGACGTACTACGTTTACGCGGTAAAGTTCGCCTCGGGCGATAAGTTAGACTACGTCTTTGCGTTCGATCCGGCGACGAAGAAGATCAGCGGCTTGCGGTTGCTTCCGGCGCAGTAGTGCAGTCGCCGGTCGAGCAGTAACTCGAGGCGTTGATGGTACGGCCGGTAACGCGGATCGCATTGCGCGAACTCGAACGCACACAAAGCTTGGTCGTCTTCGAGGCTGAAATTCCGAGCACCCCGGTGCCGGTCGTGCTCACGTATCGTACGCGCACCGGCGCCGTTCCGGCAGTCGACGGCATCACCGTCGGGGCGTTCGATCGCGAGCACACGGAAGTCGAGATTCCCGCCTGCACTCGCGAGCGGAGGCTCGAGTTGCGCGTGGAGCGCGAAGCGCTTCCCACCAGCGGCCTTCCATCGGGCAAAGGTTTTGCCTGGTGGTTGATGCTTGCCCGTTCCCATCCGGAGCCCGCGGCGTCGCTCGGCTTTGCGCCCGCTATCGGTGGCGTGCGCTCGCCTCGCGCGGTGGAACAGGGCGTCGTCTTATGGGGGCATTCGCATCTCGATGTTGCGTGGCTGTGGACGTACGCGCAAACCCGGCGCAAAGCTATTCGTACGTTTGCCAATACGCTCGCGCTTTTCGAGCGCGACCGCACGTTTTCGTTCGTGCAAAGCCAGCCGCAGCTCTACGAATTTGTCGCGCAGGACGATCCGGAATTATTCGCTCGCGTTCGGTGCGCGGTACGCGACGGCCGCCTCGATCCGGACGTGGCGGCAATGTGGGTTGAGCCCGATTGCAACGTGCCCTCGGGCGAATCGCTCTTGCGCCAAATGCTCTATGCAAACCGGTTTTGCGTCGAGGCCTTCGGCGTGGAACCGCAGATCGCGTGGCTTCCCGACAGCTTCGGTTTTGCGCGCACGCTCCCGACGTTGCTCGCGCACGCTCGCATACGGTACTTCGCGACCACGAAGCTGCAGTGGAACGACACGACGCGCTTTCCGTACGCGCAGTTCCGGTGGCGCGGTCCCGACGGAAGCGAGATCACGAGCGCCTTGATTGATTCCTATGACGGCGGGCCGGATCCCCGGCGCGTCGCGATCGCTCGGGCGCGGGCCGAGCCGCTCGTCGTCGGGTACGGCGACGGCGGCGGCGGACCGACGTTGCGGCATCTCGAGCTTGGCGAGCGCATCGGCGCGTGGCAGCGGCCGCGCGAGTGGTTCGAGCGTTTGGATGCCGGCCGGAGCGATTTACCGGTGCATGACGACGAGTTGTATCTCGAATATCACCGCGGCGTTTACACGACGCATCACGACATGAAATCCCACAACGCCGCGCTGGAGCGCGCGCTCGACGCGGCCGAAGAGCGCGTCGCCTGGTGCATCGCCGTACGCGCGCCCTCCGACGTTGTCGCGCGCCTGCGTGAAGCGCTCGAGCGCGCGTGGAAGATCGTGCTGCGCAATCAATTTCACGACGTTCTTCCCGGCACGTCGATTCACGCCGTTTACGACGATGCTCGCGCCGAGTACGGGCAGGCTCACGAATTGGTTGCCGGAGTAACGGCCGCAACCCGGTCGATTCTCCCGCGCGCGCCGCGTCTCGAGCGCGTCGTAGAACGGATCGAACCGGCGATCGAAGACGACGAATTCATTTTCGAGAGTGCACTGCTTCGTGCGCGCGTCGGATCGAACGGAGCGATAACGGAACTTTCCGCGGCCGGCGGTGCAAACGCTTGCGCGCAGGTGAATCTGCTCGCGGCCTACCGCGACCGGCCGCGCAAGTGGGACGCATGGAATATCGACGCGGGATACAAGAAGAAGCGAATTTCCGT
>JBDTFK010000222.1:0-4580 GCA_039937995.1 Vulcanimicrobiaceae bacterium
GCCGGTGAGACTCGACGTCGCCTGCGGGAGCGCTCGCTAGCTCGCCGGTTTCAAGGCGGACGGTCGCGCCGTACGCGTTGAGGTTAATAACAAAGCCGTAAACGGGTTCGCTCACGAAGCCGGGGAGGGTGCGGGGCTTACAAAAATGATCGCTTCGCGCGGGCCGACGAGCCGCAGGCGGTCGTGAATCTCCGGAATTGCGCCGTCCGGCGACTCAAGTCGATTGATCTCGCGCAATTGGTGTTCACGACGAACCTGCAGCGCTCCGACATCGTCTTGTGTCGAAGAAAGCTCGTGGGCGAGCGCCACGTTCGCCTCGACCACGCGGGCGAATTGGACCGAAACGAGCGAAAAAACCAGTAGCCCGACAAGCGTCGCGGTAACGCGCCCGGCAAAGCGGAGGATCGGCTGAACTCGGGGACGTTGTTTCAAGAGCCTAACCGTCGATACTTTGAATAACGAGCCTCCCGCAGCGCATCCGGGCTAAGCGCCGAGAGTTGCTGCACCGAGGATTCGATCGCGTCGAGCACCCTTGCCACCGTCGCAGCCGACTCGCGGTGCGCCCCGCCGAGCGGCTCCGGCACGACTTCGTCGACGATGCCGAAACGCAGTAGATCCTCTGCGGTTAATTTCAACCGCGCCGCCGCCTCTTCCGCCTTTGCAGCGTCGCCCCATAGAATTGCCGCGCATCCCTCCGGCGAGGCAACGGAATAGACCGAGTGCTGGAGCATGATGACGCGATCGGCAATTCCCAGCGCGAGTGCCCCACCCGAACCACCTTCGCCGATAACCGTCGCGACGATCGGGACCCGCGCTTCCGTGAACTCGACCAGGCAACTTGCGATCGCTTCGGATTGCGCGTGCTCTTCGGATGCTATACCCGGATCGGCACCTTTCGTGTCGATAAGCGTCACGATCGGCACGCCCAATCGCGACGCCATGTGCGCGAGCCGCTTCACTTTGCGGTAGCCTTCCGGAGTTACCATGCCAAAATTGCGCCGCAGGTTTTCTTTCGTATCGCGGCCCCGCTGCTGCGCGATCACCATAATAGAATGCGAGCGAAGCAACGCGAAACCGCCGACGATTGCCGCGTCGTCCCGAAAGTAACGGTCGCCGTGCAATTCGTCGAACCGGTCGAGTTGGGCGATGTAATCGAGCGAGGTCGGCCGGTTGGGATGGCGAGCCATATGCACGCGCTCCCACGGCGTTAGCGTGCCGAATACTTCGCGAAGAATTTCGTTGTATTTATTTTCGAGCGCGGTTATCTCGGCGGACATGTCCACCGGTTGGCTCGCGTTCGCCGCGCGCAATTCCGATATACGGCGCTCGAGTTCGTGCAAACTCTTCTCGCGCTCCACGATTAAGTTCACGCGCGCACCGTATTGCCGGCCGTATATTCCAGCAATCGCACGAGGGTGTTTTTTAACTCGTGCCGATCGATGACCATATCGATGTGGCCTTTTTCGAGAAGAAATTCCGCGGTTTGAAATTGGTCGGGGAGTTTTTGCCGGATCGTCTGGTCGATCACGCGGCGCCCGGCAAAGCCGATCATCGCTTTCGGCTCGGCAATGATAACGTCGGACTGAAATGCAAACGACGCCGAGACACCGCCGGTCGTCGGGTCGGTAAGCACGGTAACGAACAGATTGTCGTCCTCCATGAAACGCGCGACGGCTGCGGTGGTTTTCGCCATCTGCATTAACGCGAACATGCCCTCTTCCATGCGAGCGCCGCCCGACGCCGTTACAATGATGCAGGGTAAATGCCGGGTACGGGCTTCCTCCAAGAGCAGTGCGATGCGTTCGCCAACTGCACTACCCATCGTTCCGCCGCGAAAATGGAAGTCCATCACCCCAAGCGCTACGTCGAATCCGGCGATCGTTCCGAGCCCGCAGATAACGCCCTCGGTCATTCCGCTCTTCTCTTTGTCGCCCGCGAGTTTTACCGGATACGTTTTTTTATCGACCCAATCGAGGCGATCCGCCGGCTGAACTTCGGCGCCGATTTCGACGAAATCGCCATCCACGAGCATGTTGATGCGATCGTACGCCGCCATACGAAAATGATGGCCGCATTTCGTGCACACGTAAAGGTTTGTCGCGAGATCGGGGCGGTACAGTACCTCACTGCATTTCGGGCACTTGCTCCACAGCGCGGCATCGCGGCCATTGGAATTCTTGCTGCGGCGAATGCGCAACCATTCGGGAGCCGGCACTACGAACGGCCCGGAAACAGTCGCGCACCGTAGAGTTTGCGCAGCTGCTTGAGGTAGTTGAAGATTTCTTTTTGGTTCAATTTCGATTCGCCGACGATACGATCGGTGAAGACGTACGGAATTTCAATTGCCCGCCCATAGTGCGCTTTTGCGATAACTTCAAGCCCAATCTTGAACCCGATGGGATCGAGTTCGACACCGTCGAGAGCTTCGCGCTTTACGAGCAGGTAACCGCTTGTGATGTCCTTGACGTTCGTAAGCGGGCGCGCCAGCCAACAGGCCACCTTCGACGTGATGATACGCTTCGCAGGCCAATTGGTGATACCGCCGCCTTTCACGTAGCGGCTTCCGATCGCAAGGCCGTACGAACCCGATTCGAGCGCCGCGACCATTTTCGGGAGAATGGTGATGTCGTGACTGAAGTCGGCGTCCATTGCTCCAAGGGCTTTGGATTCGGGACGCGCGGTTTTCCATCCATCGATAACGCCGCTCGAAAGACCGAGTTTTCCGGGGCGATGGAGACATCGCACGGGGAGTTCCGTGGAAAGACGATCGACGATAGCGCCCGTACCGTCGGGGGAATTATCGTCGACGACAATGAGTTCCCCATCGAGGCCGTTACTTTTGAACACGTCGACGAGCGAGCGCAGCAAACGCTCGATGCCGCCGGCTTCGTTGTAGGTCGGGATGACGATCGAAAATGGGAAATCGCTCATTATCAAAGGGCCGTAATACGACGAGGGGCGCTCCGGTTCCTGAGGCGGTGTTAGAACAAGAGGTACCCCAGGACGGCGAGTAGCGCGAGAGCTGCGGTTTCCGTTCGAAGAATCCGCCCTCCGAGCGAGACGAGGTGTGCCCCCGCATCCGCAGCCAGGTCCGCTTCCGCGTGCGAAAACCCGCCCTCCGGACCGATGACGACGAGAATGCGTTTCGCCCCCGCGACGAGTTGAGGCAGGGTCGCCCGCAGCGGGTGAGGATGGAGCACTTCCCACGGGAACAAGACGACATCGTAGTCCGGAAATCGCGATACGATGCGCTCGAAGGCTTCCGGATCGCTAACCGCCGGGATCGTTGCGCGTCCGCTCTGTTGCGCGGCGCTCTTTGCGAGCCGGCGCCAACGCTCGAGTTTTGCAACGCCCATATTCCGTGCAACGCTGCGCTCGCTCTCGAACGGGAGAATTGCCGACACGCCGAGTTCGGTGAGTTTCTCCACGACGAAATCCATTTTCTGACCCTTCGGCATTCCTTGCGCAACGTCGACGCACGCGAACGTTTCGATTTGCGGGCGGCGCGCCGCCGAAAGCTTTGCGCGCACCGTGCCGCCGGAGACGCTCAACTCGCCATCGAAAACCGTCGCCGCAGAATCGACGACTTCGACTCCGTCGCCGCTTCTCAACCGCAAAACGTGAACGATTTTGTGCGCGTCGGCATCGGAGACTACGACCTGGTCGCCATCCGCATGCGCGCCTTCAACGAAGAAGCGACGCGCGCTCACTCCGGCCGGAACGCTTCTTTCACGCGATCGAGAAAAGTCTTCTCTTCAAGCGCGTCACCCCCGGCCCGTGCGTATTCTTCGAGCAATTCTCGCTGCCGCTTGGTCAATTTCGTTGGAACGGCCACGTGAACCGTGATGTGATGATCGCCGCGTTGCGTTCCGCGCACGCTCGGCATACCGCGACCGCGCATGCGTAGGATCGTGCCTGTCTGCGTTCCGGGTGGTAGCGTCAACGCGAGTTCGCCTTCGAGCGAGGGAATCGTCAACATCGTGCCGAGCGCCGCTTGCGTAAAACTCACCGGCACGTCGATAAACGTATCGAGCCCGTCGCGCCTAAAGTATGCGTGCCGCGCGATACTCAAATACACGTAGAGATCGCCTGCCACCCCTCCGTGGATGCCGGCTTCGCCGTTACCGGCAATACGAATGCGCGATCCGTCATCGACGCCGGCAGGAACTTTTACCGTGAGCTTGCGTTCGATTTCGCGGCGTCCCTTACCGTGACACATCGCACAGGGCTGCGAAACGACATTGCCTTCACCGCCGCACTGCGTACACGCGGTTTGTGTAACGAATTGCCCGAGCGGCGTCTGCCGCACCGCGCGCATGATGCCCGAACCCCCGCAACGATCGCACGCGACGATCAGCGTACCCGGTTGCGCTCCCGATCCTTTGCACGTCTCGCATTGCGAGAGGTGTGAGAATTGAATCTCTTTGGTCGTTCCGCCGAACGCTTCTTCCAACGTAATTTCGAGATCGTAGCGAAGGTCCGAACCGCGCTGCGGACCGCTGCGGCGCGGCTGGGCGTTGCGCATATCTCCGAAAAACATATCGAAAATATCGCCGAAGCCCGCGGCGCCGACCCCGTTG
>JBDTFK010000223.1:0-3373 GCA_039937995.1 Vulcanimicrobiaceae bacterium
CAGCGCACGCGAGCGTTGAGCCGGCAATAAAACGGTGGAGCATCTGCACGTATTGGCCATGGCTATATACGACGACGCTTCCGGCACATCCCGGGATGGACAGACACGCGAGACCGGCTCCGCTCGAGCTAACGTATGCGCCGACGCACATTGTAACGAACGCGACGAGCGATGTGCCTGCGAGAATGCCGACGAGCGCGAGCTCGGTCCGCGAACCGGGGTGACCTTCCGCTTCGTCCGAAGAGTACGCGAAAATGGTCATTGCGACGAGCGCAGCAATGAACGCCATGGCCGTGCCCCAGTGGAGAACGACCGAGAGCGGCGAGTTCGAGAGGCGCACGGTTGCAGCTCCCAGCGCAACTTGAATCGCGAAGAGCGCGCCGATTACTCCGGTGGTGGGTGCGATAAACGCGGAGCGCCGGCGCTCGCGCCACGCTGCGACGACGACCGCGATTACCAGCGGGGAGACGCAGAAAGCCAAGAAGCGGTGCGTCCATTCCCAAATCGTTCCGTCGGCCATCGACGGGATGAGCGCCCCGTGACAAAGCGGCCAATCCGGGCACGTCATGCCGGCGCCGTTGATCCGCGTCCAGCTCCCGAGGATCACCGTGCCGAAGGTGACAAGGACCGCCGCCGCCGACAAGCGTCGCAGAATTTTCATTGGAACATTCAGCGTAGCGGGGCGCCCTCAATCAGGGCAACGACAGTCGTCGCTTAGCAGTGCCCGGCCGCTTTGACGATATTTGTCGCCGCGTTGCTTTCGTCGCTGAGAATGCCGGGCAGGCTCTCCCGGAAATCGCGGGCCGCGCCCTTTGTAAGGGCGTAATCGTCGGGTGGTCCATTGAACTCGCCCGGGAGCGGGGTCCAGACTTGGGCTTCGCGCCCGTTGATATCGTCTTGCCGCAGCCGCTGACGCTCCTCAAGAACGGCGCTGCCGGGGTTCGTTTCGGGATCCAGAGCCATGGCGGCCTGGACCTGCGTGTGGTCCCCCCAAAGCATCTCCTCGGCGTAGAGGTAGGCCACGAAGCCGTCTAAGTCGCGCGCGATTTTCCGTTGGCGCCACAAAACGCCGCCAAGTGCATCGGCAGAGGCCTTTATCGCGACCTTTTGATCGGCATTGGAGGCGTTCTCGGCAAGTTCGCGCAACCGGCGGACTTCCGCCTCGCCGCTCTTCCACTCGGCGGTAAGGGCGTCGGCGTAGTTGACCAGCATGACGATGGCCTTATGGCGCTTGAGGCCGTTGTCGCTCAGATCGTCGCCGATCCTCGGGCTGCTTAAATTTGAAATGAGGCCCGCGAGCGAGAGGTCGTTGCGGGTTGCCGAACCGATTGCCAAATTGACGTGCGTGTCAAAGTCGTCACACAGCGTCGTGGAGTGGACGCGGATGATTTCTTTAAGCGGCCCTGCTGAAGCGGAAGGCGCGGGGGACGGCTGAGGGCTCGCGAGCGTCGCGACCAAGAGCAAGAGCGCCAGCATGCGGTGACTCCTCGAATTTCTCCAACGTTTATTCTACAACGATTCTCGCGCGAGCGCGGTGACAAAGAGGAATGAAGCCGCCACACGAAAAGCGAGAGCCCGTGAGACGCTGGTGGGCACTTATCGCGCTCCTGATGCTCGTGGGGTGCCGGGAAGTGCGCGTGAAGACGTATGCGACCGGCACCACGACGGTACCGGGAGGCAATCAAATCGCCGTCGTGCGCGACGGAACGGATCTGGACCGTTTGGGCATCAAAGCGCCCGTGCGCTTCCGGGGAGAATTCGGCGTCGTGCTGCTCATGGGGCCGCACGCGCGAACCGGCTACAAGCAAATTATCGAATCGATCCGGGCAAGCGACCGGCGCGTTCGCGTGGTCGCCTTCGAGCAGGCGCCGCCCGACGGCGGCGAGCCGTCGAGCGATTACCGCACCTACACCCTGTGGATCATCCCCAACTCGGTGTACCGCCGAGGAATTCACGTGGATGTGGTCACACCCAGCGACGAGCAGATCGCACAGACGGAATTCCCGTAAAAATGACGATATATTCTCGAGGCGCCCGCGTTGCGTCATCCGTCAAGGAGTGAAGTGATCGAATCCCTCGTCCAACTCGACGTTTCCATGGATCGTTTAGGGCTAGTGCTTTCGCCGGATGGCGCTCCGCAAGAAGCCGAGGGAGTACTCAATCCGGCCTGTTCACGCACGCGCGACGGCGAGCTGCTGCTCTATCCGCGCATGGTCGCGCAGGGAAATATTTCGCGCGTGGGGCGGGTAAAAACGCGCGCGCTCGATGCGGGATTCGAAACGCTGCGCGACGGCTTCGCGCTCGAGCCCGAAGCCGAATACGAAATCCGGCCGCATCCCGGCTTTGGATGCGAAGACCCGCGAGTAACGTTCGTTCCTATACTCGATGCCTACGTTATGATGTACACGGCATTCGGGCCGCTCGGCCCTCGCATTGCGGTCGCACTTTCCGACGACGGATTTCACTTCGAGCGCCTGGGCTTGATGCGGTTTTCCGTACCGGGAATGAATGACGGCGACGATAAAGACGGCGCGTTCTTTCCAGCCCCGGTGGTTTCACCGGCCGGCGTTCCCTCGCTCGCGTTCTACCATCGCCCGATGTTGCATCTCTCGGCCGTGGACGGGCGCGCCGCAATTCCGATGATCGAACGCATGCCGTTTGAAGATCGCGAATCGATTCGCATCGGTTACGTTCGGCTCGAGGGGGTATTGAAGGACCGAAACCGGTTGCTCGACGTGAGCGAAAGCATTCTTGCGCTTTCTCCTAACGACGAGTGGGGTCCGATAAAAATCGGCTGTGGAACGCCGCCCGTACGCATCGCGCAAGGATGGATGTCGCTCTATCACGGCGTCGATCTCGTCGATAACAGCGGAAGCAAACCGAAGTTCCGATATAGTGCCGGTATCGTCATCCACGACTTAGAGCAGCCGCACCGGCTTCTGTACCGTTCGCCGAAACCCGTCTTGTCGCCGACGTCCGATCTCGAATGCAACGGCGTCGTCGACAACGTCGTCTTTCCAACCGGAATCGATCCGCGCGCGGACCTCGGCGAGCGCGTGTTCGACGTGTATTACGGCATGGCCGATTACACCGTCGGCGCGGCCCGCATGACCCTCTCGTAGTATCGCGGTGCTGCGTTACTATGCGATCGCGACGGGCCTTGTCCTTACCATCGTCGTGACCGTAACGGCGTGGACGAATCGCGATCTCATTGCTATCAAGTTGGGAAGCACGAATTTGAGGGTTCCACCCAAAGCTGCCGAGCCGCTGGGAATCCGCGGTTCATCCCGGGTGCCGCTAAGCGGCGACGCTCCCTGGGCGCTCTCGGCGTTGCCCGATTGCTTACGCCAGCGCGCCGAGGCGACGGGAAGCC
>JBDTFK010000224.1:0-8505 GCA_039937995.1 Vulcanimicrobiaceae bacterium
CCGCGGGACTTCGACATTTTCTCTCCGTTGAAGAGAACCATGCCTTGATGAAACAGGCGTTCGAACGGCTCCTCGGAGCCTTTCACCCAGCCACGGTCGTGAAAAAACTTATAGAAGAAGCGTGAATACAAGAGATGCAACACCGCGTGCTCCGCGCCGCCGATATATTGATCGACGTTCATCCATATTGCCGCAAGATCGCGACACCACGGCGCCGTCTCGCTGTGCGGGTCGAGATAACGCAAGTAGTACCACGATGACTCGAAAAACGTGTCCATCGTGTCGCTCTCACGGCGCGCGGGACCGCCGCACTTGGGGCACGTCGTGTTGATGAACTTGAGGTCGCGCGCAAGCGGCGACCCTTCACCCGTTACCGGGACGTCTGAGGGGAGCAACACCGGAAGCTGCTCGTCGGGAACCGCGACTTCGCCGCAAGCGTCGCAGTACACGATTGGAATGGGCGTGCCCCAATAGCGCTGCCGCGAAACGAGCCAGTCGCGAAAGCGGAAATTGACAGTTTTTCCGCCGGCTTTCATCGCGCCGAGGCGTGCTGCGATGGCGGAGCGGGCGCGTTCGCTCGACATTCCCGTAAAATCGCCGCTGGCTATCAGGCGGCCATCGTCGAGGTAGGCGCGATCCAGCGGTACGCTAACCTCTGTGCCCGGTTTGAGAATGACTTGAGCGACCGGAAGCGCGTGCTGTTTTGCAAAATCGAAATCGCGCTCGTCGTGCGCCGGCACGCCCATCACCGCGCCGGTTCCGTATTCGGCCAGCACGTAGTTCGTAACCCAGATCGGCACGCGCTCGTGGGAGAGCGGGTTGATCGCGTATGCGCCGGTAAAAAGTCCGTCTTTTGCCATCAAACTCGTGCGTTCGAGTTCGGATTTCGAGCGCAGACTCTCCGCAAACGCATCGATTGCAGCTGCGTTCTTTTTAGAGATGACGGCTTTCAACCGTTCCACCACCGCGTGCTCGGGAGCGATCGCAACGAACGTCACGCCATAGATCGTGTCCACGCGCGTGGTGAATACGTCGATCGTTTCGTCGAGGCCGTCGACGGCGAGTGAGAACTGCGCGCCTTCGCTCCGGCCGATCCAGTTGCGCTGCATCGTGCGAGTGCGCTCGGGCCAGCCATCGAGCGTCTCGATACCGGCAAGCAAACGGTCCGCGTAGTCGGTGATCTTCAAAAACCACTGTGAAAGGTTGCGCCGCTCGACGTCGTGACCGCAACGCCAGCATTTCCCGTCGATGACCTGCTCGTTTGCGAGCACCGTCCGATCGTGCGGGCACCAATTGACCGGAGCTTCCCGCTTGTACGCGAGCCCCTCCTCGTACAACCGCAAAAACAGCCATTGATTCCAGCGATAGTACTCGGGTTTACAGGTCGTAATTTCGCGCGACCAATCGTAACTCGTTCCCATCAAGCGAATCTGCCGCTGCATGTTCGCAATGTTCGACTCGGTCCACGAGTTCGGGTCGACGCCTCTTTGAATAGCCGCATTTTCTGCCGGCAGTCCAAACGCGTCCCACCCCATGGGATGTAAGACGTTGTACCCGAGCATTCGCATCGATCGCGCGATCGCGTCGCCGACCGTATAGTTTTTCGCGTGCCCGACGTGTAGATCGCCGGACGGATACGGAAGCATCTCGAGGACGTAGTATTTCGGGCGCGCATCGTCGTCGCCGGCCCGGTACAGCGCCTCGCGCTCCCAGCGTTCTTGCCATCCGCGTTCGATCGATTGGAAATCGTAGTTTTGGGCCATAGAGAGCATGGTAGTCGCTCACGCGTCCCGCGACCACCTTTCCGGCCGGATACGAGCGCGTGATCGGCCGCAAGATGAGCCGTTTTTTGATTGTCGCAGCGGTACTGCTCGTGGCTTTGGTGGCAGTCCGGCATCCTGTGGCGACGGTCGCGCCACTTTCGGCGGGTTCCCCGGAACCGATGATGCGGTCGCACCTCCATCGGGGCGTGGTCTCGGCGCAGGCTCTCGTGTATGTAGCCGGCGCGGTGTTTCGACCGGGTGTTTACCGGCTCGCACCGGGGAGCAGAGTCGGCGATGCGATCGCGCGCGCGGGCGGTTTGCGGCCAGATGCCGATCCGGTCGCCGTCAATCTTGCGGCGCACGTTGCCGACGGCGACGAAATTGCCGTCGCCCGAGTCGGCGAGACGATACGCGCGACCGGCAAGCGGACTCAAACGCGTCGCGCAAAAACCCGCAGTCTCAACAATCCGCCCTCACCGGTCGCGCTCAACGCGGCGAACGCCGAAACGCTCGCCGGGGTGCCGGGCATCGGCCCAACGATTGCGGCGCGAATCGTGAGCATTCGCAACGCCGAGGGAGCTTTCACGAATTACGACGAGTTGCTCGACGTTGCGGGCATGACGGCAGCTCGACTCGACCGCGCGCGACCCTACCTGACGATATGATAAAACGCGCAGGGTGCTCCCGCGAGCGAGCGAACTTCGTGCCGAATGCCACCCCTGGAAATCGCGAAGGAGACGCTGCCGCAGTTGATCCGCCGCGCCCTCGCTACGCCGCGCGACGCAGCAATCGTCGAGCGTGTCCGGGGAAACTGGACTCCGACTTCGGCGGCAGCGCTCTTAGAGCGCGTCGAGAATGTCGCGTGCGCGATCCGCGATGCGGGCCTTGTCCCGGGCGACCGCGTCGCTTTGATCGCCCGCGATTGCACCGATTGGATCGCGTGCGATTTTGCGGTGCTTTTCGCGGGCTGCGTCGTCGTGCCCGTATTTCCGACGCAAGCCGTCGATCACACGGAGTTCATCCTCACGCATTCGGGAGCTAAGCTGCTCTTCGTTGATTCGGCCAAGGGTCTCGACCGGTTGACGGACGGGGATATCGCGGTTCCGCCTACCATCGTGTTCGAATCGAGCGGCGCGGATTCGCTCGCGTCATTCGAGCGCCGAGGCGCGGCAATTCGCGGGGCGCATCCGGAGTTTCCCAGTGCGTACGAAGCGTTGCTTCAACCCGACGATCTTGCCGTGTTGATCTACACATCCGGAACGACCGGTAATCCGAAGGGTGTGATGCTGACGCACGACAATTTAGCGTTTGATGCGCGTTCGGCGCTCGAATCGGCGCTTGAAAAAATATATCCGGGAGACGACGTTCTTTCGGTTCTGCCTTTTTCGCACATCTACGAACACACGATGGTCTTTATCTACTTGTTATCGGAAGTACGGTACCACCTGTGTCACGATCCCGCCGATCTTCTTCGCGATATGCTCGATGTGCGCCCCGTTTGCATGACGTGCGTTCCCCGTATTTTCGACCGTATGCTCGCCGGTGTTATCGGGCAGGCGATGAAGCATGGCGGATTGCAAGCCAAAATCGTTCCGTGGGCCCTGCGTACCGCGCGCGACTACGCACGCGCGCAAGTCCTGCGCAGTGGAGCAAATGCTGCACTCGCGATAAAATATGCACTTGCGAAGCGTCTCGTGCTCAAGAAGATTCGCGCGCGCCTTGGTCTGGACAGGCTGCGATACTTTACGAGCGGAAGCGCCGCGCTCCACATCGACGTAGCCATGACCTATCACGGCCTCGGCATTCCGATCATGCAAGGATACGGCCTCACCGAAACCTCGCCGGTAATCACCGTCAATCGTCCGTCGACGAACCGTTACGGAACTGTCGGGCCGCCGATCCCCGGCGTTGAAGTGCAAATAGCTCCCGACGGAGAGGTGCTCACACGCGGGCGCAACGTCATGCGCGGCTACTACAACGAGCCTGAAGCGAGCGCGCAAGCACTCGTGGATGGATGGCTGCACACCGGCGATATCGGCGAAATCGACGGCGATGGGTTTTTGCGAATTACCGACCGGAAGAAAGAAGTCTTTAAAACCGACACCGGAAAATACGTGGCGCCGGCGCGCGTCGAAGCGGCGTTGAAGCGGTCGGTGTTCGTCGCGCAGGCGATGGTGGTTGGAAACGAGAGGCCGCATCCGGCGGCACTGATTACGCCGAACTGGGATCTCGTGCGTCTCGAATTGAAGATTCTACCGGACGTTTCAAAAGATCAGATGGTGACCCGTGCCGACGTTGTGGGTTTCATGGCGACAGAAGCGCGCAGGCAGACGGCCGATCTCGCGACGTACGAGCAAATCCGCCGCATTGTCTTGCTCGCGCACGAATTCAGCGTTGAAAGCGGCGAACTTTCTCCCTCGATGAAGATCAAACGCCGTGTCGTCGAAGGGCGCTACGCGGCAGAAATCGACCGCGCATATGCCGTCGATCTGCACGCGCAAGGCGACAAGGAACGCTGATGTCGCGCCGCGTGGACGAAATCCTCAAAGGCCCGATCAAGAGCAAGACCGTTTTCCCAGTTTTGCTGCTTCACCTCATCTGCGAACAGCCCGATCACGGATACGGCTTGATGCAACGCATCGAATCGATCTGCGGCGACCTGGTCGCGGTCAACACGAATAAGATATATCCGCTGCTGCGGCGGCTCGAAGAGCGCGGATTCGTTACGGCAACGTGGGACCATCCCACCAAACGTTCGCGGCGCGTCTACGCTATTACGCCGCAAGGGGCCGAGCGGCTCGATCGAATAAAGGGTTCGATGATGCCATACCTCGAGTCGATCGAACGCGCGGTCGGCCGCCTCAAGGACGAACTTTATGCCGTTTCTGGCTCTCGTTCATCTTCGTGAATTGCGTTGCGCCGATTGCAAGGCGCTCCTGGCCCAAGCCGGCGCGCGTTCTTTCGTCGTCGACGTAAATAACGATCCGCTCAAAATTCCCGAGTCGGACACCCCCGAAGAGATGACCGTCGAAATGATCTGCCCTCGCGGACATACCACCGTGCTATTCGTTCCAAACGAGATCGGCGCCGAAGAAACGCTCCTGACGCCTTCGGGCGCCTCAATAGGAAGTGACGCAATACGGGTTTCCTAGAAGGAACGTTGCCCCGTTCGTCCGATGTAACGCATCTATGAATCGTGCGCTTTCCGTGATGCTTCTTGCGGCATTGCTCGGCACTTCTGTGGCCGCGCGCGCCGCCGGTCCACCCGCAAAACCCAGCCCCGCACCTGTCGCCGAGCCCGCCGAGGATCCCGGCGCCCTGCCCGATGCCGTAACGGCTCATACCATCACGATCGATGGACGCGCGATTCCGTACACGGCGCGCGCCGGGACGCTGACACTTTACGACCAAGACGAGCACCCGACGGCGCGCGTTTTTTACACGGCGTTCACCGCCGACGGCGCGAGCCCCATTACCCGGCCGGTAACGTTCATTTATAACGGCGGCCCCGGCAGCTCCACGATGTGGTTGCGAATGGGATCGTTCGGGCCCGTTCGCGTGCTCGCCGCCAACGGTGACGCGACGGGACCGCCGCCCTACCGGATCGTCGACAATCAGTACAGCTTGCTCGATAAGAGCGACCTGGTGTTTATCGACATGCCGGATAGTGGTTTTGGACGCATTCTCGGCGGCAAAGAAAAGGAGTTCTTCGGCGTCGATCAGGACGTGAACGCTTTCGGGCAGTTCATTTCGCGTTACGTGAGCCGGTTCGACCGATGGAATTCGCCGAAGTTTATCTTCGGCGAAAGCTACGGAACGACGCGATCCGCGGCGCTCGCCGATCATTTGCTCGGGCTCGGCATTGCGCTTAACGGCGTGATTTTGCAATCCTCGATTTTGAATTTTGGGCTCGACTACGGCAACGGAGACCCGATTGGCGGCGGAGACTGGCCCTACGTGCTCTATCTTCCAACCGAGGCGGCGACCGCGTGGTATCACAACCGGGTGCCGAATCGTCCTGCCGATATAGCCACCTTTTTAAACGGCGTCAAGCAATTCGCGCTCGGCGAGTATCTGGACGCGCTTTACAAGGGCGACAAGCTCGGCAGCGCGGAGCGCGACGATGTTATTCGCAAATTGAGCGGATACCTCGGGCTGCCGCAGCAGTATATTCGTAACGCAAATATCCGAGTTTCTTACGACCGCTTCCAGCGCGAGTTGTTGCGCTCGCAGGGCATAGTCGTTGGGCGTTTGGACGGACGGTACCAGACGTACGATACCGATCGTTCGGCGCTCGCCGGACCGGATTGGGATCCGACCGATTCTTCGATCGATGCGCCGTACACCACGGCAGTGAATCAATATATCCGCGAGGACCTCAAGTTCAATCCATCGATCCCGTATCGTTCGAACATCTACGGCATCATCTATGCCGACGGAAGCTCGTGGGACTTCTCGCACAACGGGTCCTACCCGACGAACGTGGCGCCCGATCTCGCCGATGCCATGACGCAAAATCCGAAGCTACACGTCTTTTCGGCGAATGGTTACTATGATTTTGCGACGCCGTTCTTTGCGACGGACTATACGCTGCGTCATCTCAACTTGAATCCCGGCCTTCAACAAAACATCACTTATGGCTACTACGAAGCAGGCCACATGATCTATCTGAGCGATTCCGCGCTCGCATTATACAAAGCCGACCTCGCGCGTTTTTATGACGCGTCGCTCGGCCGATAGGAGGTTGCGATGAAAAAAATTCGTTCCATCGCGGCCGCGCTCTCGGCCGTCATGCTCATCGCCGCAGCGCCGGCGCACAAGGCCGAGCCCGTGCCGCCGGCTCCCGCCGATTCCATTACGCATCACGTCGCGCATGTAAACGGCCAGGCGATCGCGTACACTGCACGCGCGGGCATGATTACCCTGCGCAATCCCAAAGAGCAAATCACCGCACGGATGTTCTACACCGCGTTTACCAAAGACGGTGCCAATCTCACGAACCGGCCGGTGACGTTTTTCTATAATGGCGGCCCGGGAAGTTCGACCGTGTGGTTGCGAATGGGTTCGTTTGCGCCGATGCGCGTCGAAACGTCGAACTACAAGTCGATTCCCAACGCGCCGTTTCGCTTGATCGAAAATAACTACAGCTTGCTCGACAAGAGCGATCTGATCTTTGTTGACGCCCCGAACACCGGCTGGAGTCGCGTGCTCGGCTCCGGCGAGCCGAAGGACTTCATGGGAGTCGATCAGGATGCGCGCGCGTTTACGCAGTTCATTCAAAACTATATTTCGCAGTTCGCGCGCTGGAATTCGCCGAAGTTTCTCTTTGGCGAAAGCTACGGAACGACACGCGATTGCGTGCTCGTGAACATGCTTCAAGACGCCGGTGTCCAGATGAACGGTGTCGTTCTTCTCTCGTCGATCCTCAATTTCGGGCTCGGCGGACTTGGCGGCGGACAGCCGATAGGCGGCGGCGATTGGTCGTACATTACGTATTTACCGAGCGAAGCCGCGACCGCGTGGTTTCACCACAAGGCCGGTCAAGGCATGACTCTGCAGGCTTTCTTGCAAGAAGTCGAAGCCTTCGCGGGTGGTCAATACCTGCACGACCTCGCGCAAGGATCTGATTTGAACCACTCCGAGTTCGAAGCGGACGTTTCTCGCCTGCATCGTTACCTCGGTTTGCCGGACGAGTACATTCGCAACGCGAATTTGCGAATTTCATATCCGAGATTCCAGCAAGCGCTGATGCGCAATCAAGACACGCTTGTCGGGCGGTACGACGGGCGCTTCACGACCTACGATCTCGATATGAACGCCGATCGCGGCGAGTGGGATCCGTCGGATGTCGGCATCTCGGGCGCGTTCGTCGCGCTCGGAAACCAGTACATGCGCGATACCCTCAACTACAAGACCAACATGCAGTACCGGCCGACGTCGTACGGCGGACTGCTCGGCGCGCGTTGGGACTTCAAGCACGACGATCAAGATCCGCCGGCAAACGTTGCGCCCGATCTCGCGCGCGCAATGACGACGAACCCGCATCTCTACGTCTTCTCGGGTAACGGCTACTTCGACTTCGCAACGCCGTTCTTTGCCACGCAATACACGCTACAACATCTTGGAATCGCCCCGGCATTGCAGAATCACATTACGTTCGGGTTCTACCAATCGGGACACATGGTGTACCTTAATCCCTCCGCATTAGTGGCTTTCAAAAGCGACCTCGCGCGTTGGTACGACCGCGTCCTCTCAAACCGGTAGGTCCCGAGAAATCGGCACGCGGTAGGCCGATATGCAAACGTTCGCTACCGTTTCCAGGGTAGCGAGCAGGAGGTGAGCGACGCCGCCGCAAGCTCCGACGATATTTCGGGGCGTGGTGCCCTGCGAAGCGCAGCGGCGCATGGATTAGCACGAACGGCGCTGTTCACTCTCGTGTGTGTCAGGCGTATGGCACCGGCCGATAGTACGCTGTGAGGGAATTTATGCGTTGGATGCACTCGGTACGACTTTATCCCAATGCGGTGCAAGAACGCGCGCTCGAGCATGCGTTGCATCTCACGCGCAACCTTTACAACGCGGCGCTCGATCAGCGCAAATACGAATATCGCGCCCACGGCCGCCCGGTAACGGTGTCCGTGCAGGGCAAAGAACTCACGGCGTTGCGTGCGGAGTCGGCGTCGGATGCGGGGATCTATCGCGAGCTGCAAGAGGCCGTGCTGCATCGGCTGGACAACGCCAT
>JBDTFK010000225.1:0-3261 GCA_039937995.1 Vulcanimicrobiaceae bacterium
CGGGATCAAAGATGCCGGTCAACGACGACGAAGCCACGGCGCTACCTTTCCCTCTCTCGCGCCGCGCAACCTAGTGCGGCGCACGAGATCAATCGAGGAGTGCGAGTGTTTTCGAGAGGCGCTCGGCTCGCGCACCGGGATGCCGCGCGAGAAACGCTTCGACGACCGGCATCCGGCCGCGCGAGACCAGCGCATGCGCGGCCGCAAGTGAAACGGCCTCCGCGGGATCGTTGAGCGCGTGCTCCAATAGCCGCTGCGAGCGTTCGTCGTCGAGTGCGGCGACGGCAAAAATCAAATCGCAGCGCGCGGGCTCGGAAAGTCCCGCAAACTCGTCGCCCGCATCGTTCGTCCAGTCCGTCGTCGCCTCGAGCGGTGGACCTTCCCGTTTTTTGCGTTCCGCCTGCGCGCGCCGCGGCGCCAGAAACGCGTATGCGCCGATAAGAATCCCCGCGAGTAGGACGACGACGAGAACGATCGTTATCCCGGTCATGCTGCGCTATTTATCCGGCGCTTGCGTAGAACGACGTGCGAACAACGTCGAGTGCGGCGTCGAGCCCAACGTCGCGGCGGCGTTGCAAGCCGTCCAGAAAATCCGCGGGCTCCGTATCCGCAAGCGTGTCGAGGCGGTCGACGAGCATAGTGCGGTAGTGTGCGAGCTGGGCCGATCCATCCGGAAGGCAACGCGCGAGCATCGCCCACGGGATCGCACTCGCGAGCTCTGCGCCGGAGAGATCGTCGGCCAGCCGCGCAAATCCGGCGGCGTCGAACGCACCGCGAACGACCATCGCCGCGCCCGGCATTTCCGCCGGGATGCCGCGCGCGCCGGAAAGATCGTGCGCCAAACGTTCGAGCGTCGCGCGAAGCGACGGTGTCTCCAAATCGCGTGGAGCGATCGCGTAGCTCGGCACGCGCAGCTTAATGAAAAGCCGGTCGAGTTCTTCGCGAAGTGTCTCCCGCATCGACGTCAACGATCCGAAATGCGTGTCGCCGATCGCTTCGGGAAAGAAGGCGCGAATTGCGAACAGATGCGTGACGAGCCCGTCGAAGCGCGCTTCTTCGAGAAAGCGCAACGCGCGGGCCAGCCGTTCGGGGGTAAACGTTACTGCAACGCCGACTGCGTCGCTTGCAAGCGTTCCATCGACCACGCCCTCATCGCTTCCCGAATATTCCGAACGAGCGCCGTTGGCCGAGGTCGTTGGCAGCGCGGGCAGATTCGCTTGCCCCCACGCGCGGTACGCGGGTCCGTTGCCTTCGTCGCTTACGGGCGTCGCCGGCGGCAACTCCGTGAAGCGGTCCTCGGTAATCGCCCGCTGCGATCCGCCGAACGACGGGCCGATCATTCCGTCGAGGCCGAACGGCAACCCCGGGATCGCGTTTGCAAAGACCGGCGTCGCGCGCACTTTGAGTTCGTTCGACGACATTTCGTCGTCGCGTTCGCCGTCGTAGAGAATGTGCGCAACGCGTACGACCGCTTCGCCCGCGCCCAGGCCGTTGTGGACGACATCGCGCCAACGAATCGTTGCTTCGACACCCGGATCGACGTCGTTTAACACGATCCCGCGCTCGCCGGCAAGCACCGAAGACGCGCCGCTGTCGCGGATGGGTACGTCGTTAACAGTCGTCGAGTTCGGAACGTAAATCAACGAACCCGGCTGCGCAGCCTGAATCTGCACGCGCCGGGCCGGACCGTCGCCCCCGTTGCGCACGTGAAGAATCCACTCGACGGTTTCTCCCGCGTCGATAACGTCGACCGGTTCGCTGCGCAAGCTGCCGATCGAAAAATCCGGCTCAGCCGTGGTCGCAATCGTCAAGCGCTCGAGCGGCACCGGGAGCATCGTATCCGCCGTCAAAACCGCGTCGACCGTAACCGGGTACTCTTTCGCCAGGCTCCGCAAAAGACGCAACCCCAAACGCGCATCCGCTACGGCACCCGGCGCGATTTCGCCGAAGACCAACTTTGATTTCTCGCGCGTTGCGCCGTCGACGGTTTCTAGACGAGCCTCGGGCGAGACGTACAGGCGAACGCGCACGTTGTGCGCGACGTCGCTGCCGGTGTTCGCGATGCGAAGCGCGACGTCGGCCAGTTGGTTCGGACGCAAGACTTCGTCGTTTTCAAGTTGCAGATGCGAGCTCTGCGTGGTAAATGCCGGATGCGAATCGACGCGCCAAATCGTCTCTCCCAGCGGCGTTTCACCCAGCTCGCGGCTGTGCACGCTCGCGCCGATTTTCACTTCGCTGCGGTCCGCGTAAGGAGCGCGAACGCGCGCCCGCAGCACGAAACGGCGCGAGGCGTAGGCATCGAGCGAACCGATTTCGGCCGTGTCGCTTTCGAGCGAAACGCGAGCGTTTTTCTCGGTGAGGCGCACTTCTTCGAGTGCCGGGTCGAGCCGCAGATGCAACACAACGTCGGTGGCTGCCGCGCTACCGTCGTTGCCGAGCGTTACGATCGCCTCGACTTCTTCGCCGGGCCGCACGACCTCGAGGGCACCGCGCGCGATTGCGTTGCGGCGAGGCGGCAACGCGGGCTCGGAACGGACGGTCAGCGGGCGTTCGAAGCGACGTTGCGTGCGATCTTCGATTGCGGGTTCCCACGCGAGCGTAGCGGCAAGCCCGAGCACGGTTCCGTCGGGAAGCGGCGACGAGACGACGGCTTCGCACCGAAGCTCGACGCGTTCTTCGGCATCGATGCGCCCCAGATCGAAAACCATCGCGTCTTTTTTTCGCTCGCGAATCGGGCGCCCGTCGATTTGGCTTGCACCGCGCACGACGGCGAGCGAGTCGGGCAATTCGATCGTCGCCGTGACGTTTTCGGCGGCCGCGGAGCCGGCGTTGAACGCCGATAACGCAAGCGTCACGCGCCCCCCGGGACGCACGTCGTGTCCCGGATCGACAGTAAAGGTCGTTTGATCGCCTTCAAAATCGGGCGTCGCATGGACGACGAGCGAGGCTTCCTCGAGCGCAAATGCCGCCGTCTCCTGGGACGCAACGTGCGCTTGCGCGACGATACGCGTGCCGTCGCGAAGCGGCGTGTCGATCCGCACGCGATATAGCAGCGTATTGCTCGCGCTCGCTGCGAGCGATGCGGCGACGAGCGGGGCGTACACGCGATCGAACGGCAAGCCGAGATCGCGTTCGATCTCGCGACCGTTCACGCGCGCCGAATTCGGAATGTAGCTGGTGTGCTCGGGAATCGGGGCCACCACTACAACGTCGTGCGCGCTCGACTCGCCGGCGTTGTGCAAGCGCACGGTAATCTGCGCT
>JBDTFK010000226.1:0-5242 GCA_039937995.1 Vulcanimicrobiaceae bacterium
AATTCCATCGCCTCGTTCGAAAAGGTCCTAACGTTCCTCGTAATGTTGGGCGTGCTCGTGCTGCTTCACGAGTACGGGCACTTCATCGTGGCGCGCCGCAATCGCGTGCGCGTCAACGAGTTTGCCATCGGCATGGGCCCGAAGATCGTCGGATGGACGAGCAAACGAAGCGGGACGTTGTACTCGATTCGCGCGCTTCCAATCGGTGGGTACTGCGCGATGGAGGGTGAAGACGGGAAAACGTCCGAGGCCGAACAGCAGCGGGATTTCCGCGAGCAAACGAAAACCGCAGGGGCCCCGGTTTCGACCAACTTCCAATCGAAAACGACCCGGCAGCGTCTCGCCATCGTGCTCGCCGGCCCCGTCGCCAACTTCATCCTCGCGTTCGTGCTCTTGCTCGTCGGCGCGCTTGCATTCGGCGTTCCGAGCGACAAGGTCGGCGCCGCCGTCGTAACGCAAGTCGTCGCGGGCACGCCTGCGGCTGCAAACGGGCTGCGGCCCGGTGACCGCATCGTATCGTTACGGATCGAAGGCAAGGAGGTTACGGCCGCGAGTGCGTTGATTGCCAGCATCCACCGTTCGCTCGGAAAACACATCGACGTCACGTATTTGCGCGACGGAGCGCAGCGCACGATTCACGTCGTGCCGATTCCGTGCCCGCAAAACGCGCGCCAAGGCTGCATCGGCTTCGTGCCGCAGCCGGCCTACGAACGCGTCGGCTTGGTCGAAGCCGTAAAAGATAGCGGCATCATGTTCTACAATATCGCCGACAACACGTTCACGAGCATCGGATTGCTCGTAACGAAGTTCTCGACCTACGCAAGCCAAGTTTCCGGTCCAATCGGAATGGGGCAGGCGGCGACAGTCGTTCAAGACTTCGGCTGGGGTCCGTACCTCACGCTTGCCGCAACGATCTCTTTTGCACTCGGGCTCTTCAACTTGCTGCCGATTCCCGCCCTCGACGGAGGCCGTGCGGCGTTCATCGTCGCGGAAATGCTCCGCGGCAAGCCGGTCGATCCGGAAAAAGAAGCGCTCGTACACATCACGGGTCTCGCGGCGCTCATGGCACTCATGATATTGGTCGCCTTCCACGACATCGCCCGGATCGTCTCGGGTAAGGGAGTTCTCTAGGCCGTGATCCGCCTGCGCCGCAAAAGCAAACCGATCTTCCTACAAAATAAGACCGGTAAGACCGACGCGAAGAGCGTGTGGATCGGCGGCGATTATCCGGTCGTCGTTCAGTCGATGACGACCACCGACACGGCCGACGCCGACAAAACGCTCGAACAAGTCTACGCGCTTGCGATGGAAGGTTGCGAGGTTGTCCGCGTCACCGTGAAAGATCCGCCGGATGCGGCCGGTTTACCCGCAATCGTGCAACGCTCGCCGGTGCCGATCGTCGCCGACATTCATTTCGATTACCGTATGGCGCTCGCAGCGATCGAGGCCGGCGTTGCAAAATTGCGATTGAACCCGGGCAACATCCGCGATCCCAAGAAAATCGGGGAAGTCGTCACCGCCGCGAAAGCGCGCGGCATTCCGATCCGGGTGGGCGTGAACATGGGTTCGCTTGCGCCCGATCTGGAAAAAACGCTCGGCCTGAGCGCCGAGGCGATGGTTGAATCGGCGCTGCGTCACGTTGCAATGCTCGAAGAGCACGGGCACGACGATATCGCGATTTCGTTAAAGGCGCACGACGTTATGACGACGGTTGCCGCGTATCGGCTGATGGATAGAAAACTGCGCGAGCGCGAAACGCCGTACGCGCTCCATCTCGGAATCACCGAGGCCGGACTGCTCCGTGACGGTACGATTAAATCGTCGATTGGTTTGGGCATATTGCTCTTCGAGGGAATCGGCGACACGATCCGCGTTTCGCTTGCGGCAGACCCGGTCGAAGAAGTGCCGGTCTGCTGGAGCATTCTCAAGTCGCTCGGTTTACGTGAAAAAGGCTTTGAGATTACGGCGTGCCCGTCGTGCGGTCGCGCGGAAATCTCGGTCCTCGAACTCGGACGCGCGGTCGAAGCGATCGCCAAAGAGTATTCGGCGCCGGTGAAGGTCGCCGTGATGGGTTGCGTCGTGAACGGCCCCGGCGAGTCGAAAATGGCCGATGTCGGCGTCGCGGGAGGCAAGGGCAAAGGCGCGATCTACCGCGCGGGCGAGTTGGTGGGAACGTATCCGGAAGATCAACTGCTCGGCATGCTGCGACTGGAAATCGAAAAGGTCATCGCCGAGAAATATCCCGCGTACGCTCACGAGACTGCGTCGTAGGCGATGCCCTATCGCCTGCCCAGCCGGCAAACCTTTGCGATTACCATCGCGGTGGCTCTACTCGCTTCGGCGATGCTCGCCGTCGCCCGGCCGGTCGTCATCGACGTCGACGGGCAACGCCTCGATAGCGATGTTCCGGCGATCACGACCGCGGCCGACAACGCGTACGTCCCGTTGCGTTCGCTCGCCGATGCACTCGGCGCGGAGACGACCGTCGACGGTGAAAATATTTACGTGACCCGCGCGCACGAATCGCTGCGGATTCGCGTCGGCGATACGCGCGCGGCAATCAACGGCGAGCCGTTCACGCTCAAGCACGCGCCGTTTCGCGTGCGTGGCCGCGTTATGATCGGCTTAAAGCCCATCGCGCAAGCCTTCGACGTTCGGGCCACCTACGACACGCGGACCGCCCGGATCGACATCTTAACCCCGGGCATCGGCCAAGCCGGCAGCGTATCTCCGCCTACCGCGCAGTAGCCCCGTGCCGTTCCCCGGTCGTATCAACGCAAATTGGGCCGCCTGTGAGGGGTAAGTAGCGTTTTTCGAGTCGAAATGCTACCTCCGTGAACGTGCTTATTACGGGGGCCGGAGGCTTCATTGGAAGCCATCTTACCGAGGCCGCCGTTCGTCGCGGCCTGCGCGTGCGAGCCGTCGTCAACTACAACTCGCGCGGTGATGCCGGGCACCTCGGCGATATTCCGGACGACATTCGCAACGAATGCGACATTCGCGCGCTCGATATTCGCGACGCGCACGGCGTCGATTCGCTTATCGAAGGCATGGACGCCGTATTTCATCTTGCCGCGCTCATTGGAATCCCGTACTCGTACGTCGCCCCGTCATCGTACGTCGACGTGAACATCGGCGGCACGCTCAATCTGCTCAATGGCGCGCGGCGTCACGGAATTCGCCGGTTCGTTCATACCTCGACGAGCGAAGTTTACGGGTCGGCGCAATACGTCCCGATCGACGAACGGCATCCGCTCGTCGGGCAATCACCGTATTCGGCGACGAAGACGGGCGCGGATCAACTCGCGCAGAGCTTCGCACTCTCGTTCGACGTACCCGTAACGATCATCCGCCCTTTTAATACCTACGGGCCGCGCCAGTCCTCGCGGGCCGTTATTCCAACGCTCGCGTCGCAACTTTTGGACGCGTCGGTGCGAACGGTGCGCGCGGGCACGCTCACGACCGAACGTGATTTCACGTTCGTCACCGACACGGCTGCCGCGTATCTGCACGCGCTCGATAGCGCCGGCGTCCCCTCCGGCGCGGTCATCAATCTTGGCACCGGGCAGTCGGAGACCATCTCGGCGATCTATGAGATGCTCCAAGAGATTTCCGGAATTCGCAAACCGGTCGAAGCGGAGGCCGGCCGGGTGCGCCCGGAGCGCTCGGAAGTCCTGTGCCTGCGCTCGGATAACCGGCTCGCAAAGGAACTGCTCGATTGGCAGCCGTCCGTTTCCATGCGCGACGGTCTGCGCGACGTGCTTGCCTATTTGCAATCGAACCCCGTGCGCGACGCCGCGCGGTACCGGGTGTAACGCGCGTGCAGGCAGTGATCCTGGCGGGCGGCCTGGGAACGCGGCTCGCTCCGTACACGACGGTGCTTCCAAAACCGTTGATGCCGATCGGCGAGATGCCCGTGCTCGAAGTGATCATCCGGCAATTGCGGCGCGCGGGTTTCACGCGCATCGAGCTTGCGACCGGATATCTTTCGGGACTCTTGGAAGCGTATTTCGGCGACGGTTCGCGCTGGGACGTGCAGATACGGTATCACCTGGAACGCGAGCGCGCGGGAACGGCGGGTCCGATTGCGCTCCTCGGCGATTCGCTCGACGATGTGTTCCTTGCAATGAACGGCGACGTGCTCACCGACTTAGATTTCCGCGATCTTTACGACGCGCACGCGCGGAGCGGCGCGGTTCTCACCGCGGCCACCTGCGCTCGCAGCGTAACGCTACCGCTCGGAGCAATCGTTCATGGCTCCGACGGCGCAATTATCGACTACGTTGAAAAGCCGACCTATCATTTTGAATGTTCGGCCGGAATTTACGCGATGAAGAAGGACGTCGTCCGCTTCATCGAGCGCGGCCGTCCCTACGATCTCCCCGAGCTGGTGAGGCACCTCATCGACGTAAAACAGCCGATTCGCACGCATCCGATCGAAGGCTTCTGGCTCGATATCGGAACGCCCGAGGACTTCCGGCGAGCAAATGAAGAGTTCGCAGCGCTCTTCCCCGACATCGCAATCGTATGAGAATCGCGCTCACCGGCGCTTCCTCGGGCATCGGCAGCGTGCTGGTCGCGGAACTCAAAAAAACGTCGCACGCGGTCTTCGCGACGCCGCGCAGCACCGAGCTGGATTTGCTCGGCCCCGCGGGGCCCATTGCGAATTGGATCGGCGAAGCGCGGCCCGACGTCGTTATTCACCTCGCAGGAGCAAAGCCGCCCCAACTCGCGCGAGCGCTCTTTGCGATCAATGCCGGAGCGACGTTTGCGGTTCTCGACGCAGTGCGCACGTGCGCGCCGGCATGTCGCGTAATCGTCGCATCGTCGGCGGCGATTTACGGCAACCCGCTCGGAAACTACGGCGCCTCGAAACTCCTCGCCGAAGACCTCGTCGCGCACTTCGAACGGCTCTACGGGCTCAACGTCGCGGTGGGTCGCATCTTCAACGCGATCGGAACCCCAGGCGATACCACGTCGATGGTGCCCCAAACGGTGGCGCGCGTTCGCACGGCAGCGCCCGGCGAAACGCTTGCGATACGCGATGCCGCCTTCGTTAGAGATTGCGTTCACGTGGCGGACGTTGCGCGCGCGTTCATCGCCGCCGCCGAGACCTCGCGCATGCCGCGCGTTTTCGATATCGGCACCGGCTCCGGGACCACCGTTCTAGAGATCGCGCAAACAATCGTACAAATAAGCGGCAAAACTATCGCTCTCGAATCAGACCGTTCGCCCGACGGCC
>JBDTFK010000227.1:0-2680 GCA_039937995.1 Vulcanimicrobiaceae bacterium
CGGGATTATTCATCGTTTGCGCTTCCCCTAATTTCGCCCACGAATGCCTCGCCGTATCTCTCGAGCTTCACGTCGCCTACGCCGCTGATTTCGCGGAACGCGGAAAGCGTCACCGGTTTCTTCGATGCGAATTCGCGCAGCGTGGCATCCGAAAACACGACGTAGGGAGGAACGCCGCCCTCGTCGGCGATCGATTTGCGCAAACGGCGCAAGCGTTCGAACAGCGCGTCATCCGGCGGCCCGAAAGCGTCGACGGCGGCGGCAATTTCGTAAGGCTTTTTTCCACGGTTCGGTTTTTTCTTCTGCGTTAGACGTTTTGCGAATGAAAAAGCGCGCTGCTCTTTGAGCGCTTGCACGCCCTCGCTCGTGAGATGCAACGTTTTACGCTCGGATTCTTGTTCGATCCATCCTAGGCGCAGCAACTCCGACGCGATCGCCACCCAATCGTCCCTGCCGAATTCAGAACCGAGGCCAAACGTTGAAATACCGTCGTGCCCCCACGCGAGCACCTTCTCGGTGCGTTTTCCCGCGAGTACGTCCGCGACATGGTGCATGCCGGTTGAGAACCCGCTATGCGAGCGGATACGGTACACGCACGAAAGCACTTTTTGAGCGGCGATCGTCGCGTCGACGGTCTCCGGCGGAGTCAGGCAATTGTCACAGTTTCCGCAGGTTTCACCGGCGTCGCGCTCGCCGAAATACTTCAATAGAAAGTGCCGTCTGCAGTGAACCGTTGCCACGAAATCCAGGAGCTTGCGCAAGAGGCGCTCGGCTTGCGCGCGCTCACCGTCATCGGCAATTTGGCGAATGAAGTGGCGCTGTTTCGCGGCGTCGCCCCCAGTGAAGAACAGCACACATTCACTCGGAAGGCCGTCGCGCCCGGCCCGGCCCGTTTCTTGATAGTAGCCTTCGATATTTTTCGGCATGTCGTAGTGTACGACGTAACGCACGTTCGGCTTATCGATACCCATCCCAAATGCAATCGTGGCGCAAATCACGCCGACCTCGTCGCGGATGAACAGTTCTTGGTTTTTCCCGCGCTCGGACGGCGTCAGGCCCGCGTGGTACGGAAGCGCCGGAATGCCGGCCGCGCAAAGCTTTTCGGCAAGATCTTCGGCCGAGCGGCGGCTCGCGGTGTAAATGATCCCGCTGTCGTCTTTGCGCACTTCGCACCAGGAAAGCAGCTGTTTGAGCGCCTCACGCTTTTCATAGATGGTATAGCGCAGGTTCGGCCGGTTGAAGCTTCCGATGAACCGGCGCGGTTCGCGTAGTTCGAGAAAACGCTCGATGTCGTCGCGCACGCGATCGGTTGCCGTTGCGGTGAGCGCGAGAATAGGGACGGCCGCGAAACGCTGCCGCAGCGACGCGATCCGGCGATATTCGGGGCGGAAGTCGTGCCCCCATTCGCTCACGCAATGCGCTTCGTCCACGGCGATTCGTTGCACGTTCCAACGGTCGAGACCCGCGAGAAAGCCCGGCAGCACGATCCGCTCGGGTGCGACATACAGCAAGCGGTACGCGCCCCGGTCTAATCCGGCGATGCGCTCGCGCGCCGTTTGCGCGTCGATCGAACTATTGAGGAACGTCGCGGGGATGCCGTTGGCCGAAAGGCTGTCGACTTGATCCTTCATCAGCGCGATCAGCGGCGAAACAACGAGCGTGAGTCCGGGTTCCAAGAGCGCCGGGAGTTGATAGCAAAGGGACTTGCCGCCTCCGGTGGGCAGCAATGCCAACACGTCGTCGCCGCGCAGGGACGCTTCAACGATCTCCCGCTGCAGCGGCCGGAATGACTCGTAGCCAAAACTATGTTTTAACGCGCTGTCCAGCGAGATCGTACTCACATGGCGTACTTCACGCAGGACAGCGCTCGCACCCACCCGGGAGTGCCGTCGACGATTCTTTTACAGAACGTCCGGGAGTTTATCGAGAATCGCGGTCCAGCCGTGCTCGTGATTGTCGCGCGATTGCGCGGTTGCGATTTGAGCGTGCGTGAGAATCAGTTCGGTTTCTCCGCCGAGATCGTTGAATTCGAGCGTGAGCAGCGAATCGTACTCTTCTGCGGGGTTGTCTTCTTCCCAGCGCCACGTCATCGACAGGCGCGCCGGCGCGATCACTTCACGATAAACGCCCGACACGAGCAGCCGTTCGCCGTCGGCCTTGAGCATCGTGATGCGGTACGATCCGCCGGTTCGGGCATCCATGTGAATCTCGGGTATCGTTACGTCGCCGGGGCCGAGAAATCGCACGGCGGTCTCGGGCGTGGTCCAGGCGGAAAAAACGCGCTCGCGCGGCGCCTTATACGTGCGGCGTAAAACAAGTGCCGGGACTACCGGCGCGTGAGTTTCGGTCATTTCATCTTCTTTCTTTGAGGAGAATCGTCCAGCACTTCATCGAGCCGGTCGAGCACGGCATTCCAGAACCGGCGCTGTTTGTCGATCCAGCCGGATGCCGCTTGCATGGCCTCGGGTGAGAGCGTACAACGGTGAACCCGCCCCACGATTTCACGCGTGAGAAGCCCCGAGTCCTCGAGCGCGCGAACGTGCTTGGATATTGCAGGCTGCGATATCGAGAAACCGGCGGCAATCTCGCCGACCGTTAGCGACCGCCTGGCAAGGCGTTCGACGATGCGACGTCGCGTCGGGTCGGCAAGCGCGGAAAAAACCGCGTCCAGGCTCGTATT
>JBDTFK010000228.1:0-12198 GCA_039937995.1 Vulcanimicrobiaceae bacterium
CGGCGTTCGATCACATAACTTTCACTAAGCGTCCAGGCTACCGTTTAATCGCCCGCCCGCCGCGCCGTACCGCGTAAAAAGGACGTTTTCTGGACGCCCGAACTGATAGGGTCGGGGCGAGGAGAATTTCTCGACCATGATTGTATCAGCTCGAAAATACGTGGATTGCCGCGAGTTCCCAAGTGAAAGCAATTGTTCGCTTCGCATCTCCGGCACCGAAACCGAGGTGCTTGCAGCGGCAGCGGAGCACGCGATTAGCGCGCACCACCATTCCGATGCCCCCGAACTTCGCGAGCAGCTCCGCCACTCGCTCAGAGAGGAGCGCTAATTTCACATGACGACGGCGCAACAACCAAAACCCGCGTTTGACGAAGCGCGATTCAACGAGTTTTTAGGGAAAATGCTGGGGGACATCGGTGCCGCAATCACCGGATCGCTCGTGATTATCGGAGACCGGCTCGGCTTCTACCGGGCGCTTTCGAACAAGGACCGATGACGTCGGTCGAGCTCGCGAAGCATACCTCGACAAGCGAACGGTACGTTCGCGAATGGCTCGCCAATCAAGCCGCGAGCGGCTATCTTACCTACGATCCGAACACTGCGGCCTTCACGTTGCCGGCGGAGCACGCGTCGATGCTCGCCGACGAAAATAGCCCGGTAATGCTTTGCGGGCTCTATCAAATCGCCCAAGTTCTTTACGCCGACGAGCCGAAAATTAGCGAAGCCTTCCGCAGCGGAAAGGGCTTCGGATGGCACGAACACGATGCGCGCCTCTTCGGGGCCACGGAGCGTTTCTTCCGTCCGGGGTACAACGCAAACCTCGTGAGCAGTTGGATTCCCGCGCTCGACGGCGTCGAAGCGAAACTCCGTAGCGGAGCAGAAGTTGCCGATGTAGGCTGTGGCCACGGAGCGTCAACGATTCTCATGGCGCAGGCATATCCAAAATCGCATTTCGTCGGTTTTGACTACCATGAAGGATCGATTGAAGCCGCGCGAGCGAACGCAAAAAAGGCCGGCTTAGAGGATCGCGTTAAGTTCGAAGTTGCTGGTGCAAAATCGTTTCCCGGGAAATACGATTTCATCGCATGCTTCGATTGCGTCCACGATATGGGAGATCCGCTCGGAGCCGCCGTGCACTTTCGGGCGGCGCTCGCCAAGGACGGTACGTTCATGATGGTCGAGCCGTTTGCGAACGACAAACTGGAAGAGAACTTCAACCCGGTTGGACGGATCTTTTACGGTGCTTCGACGTTGCTTTGTACGCCGTCGTCGCTCGCTCAAGACGTCGGCCTCGCGCTCGGAGCGCAAGCGGGCGAGGCGCGGCTGCAATCCATCTTTAAGGAAGCCGGATATACGACGTTCCGGCGTGCCGCGCAAACGCCGTTCAACATCGTTTACGAAGCGCGCGGTTAAACGGCAACCCTCGAATCCATTGACGGAAACCGCTCGCGCCGCGGCGCGGATTCGGGGGCTCACGTTGCGGAAAAATCGCGGCATGGAACGCGAAGATTGCCGGGCGTTTGCCGCGCGGCCTCGCGCTTAGGGCAGGCCATCGCGGCGGGTGCGCCCGAAACGTCATTCCATGACCGACACAGGACCCGACTCGTTGCCCGCAATCGTGCTTACACCGCCCGAGCCCGTGCCCGTGGTCGACCCGAAGCAAATCGACGGTGACGGCCCGGTTAAACTCGCACCCGAAGATGTGATAAAGCTCAACGAAGCGGTACGGGGTTTTGTCGACGATATCGCCTCTTCGCCGCTTGCCGGAGACACGTTCAAGACGCGCGTCGACGCCATCGTTCACATGGGCGATCGCGAAGTCGAAGATTCGGCTAACGTCTCGAGCCGACTTCTGGCGCGCCCCGTCAACGCGACGGCAGAAGGTGCGAGCGGCTCGCAAATATCGATGGGGCTCGTCGAACTTCGAAACACCTGCGAAAAGCTCGATCCGAAACGGCAGAACCTGCTTGCCCCGAGCAAGTTGCTCGGCATCTTGCCCTTCGGAAATCGAATAAAGACGTATTTTCAGAGCTATCAGTCGGCACAGTCGCATATCAATAGCATAATGAATTCACTGATGGCCGGGAAAGACGAATTACTGCGAGACAACGCGTCGATCGAGCAAGAACGCGCCGAGATGTGGACGCTCATGGGAAAGCTCGAAAAGTACGCGTATTTGTGCAAGCAGATCGACGCCGAGCTTACTTCGCAAGTCGCACGGATCAGAGAAAGCGACCCCGCGCGGGCGAAGTCGATCGAAGAAAACGTGCTCTTCTCCGCGCGTCAGAAGGTGACCGATCTCCTAACCCAAATGGCGGTCAACGTCCAGGGATACATGGCGCTCGACCTAATCAAGCGCAATAACCTCGAGTTGATAAAAGGCGTCGACCGAGCGCGAACCACGACGCTCTCGGCGCTTCGCACGGCGGTGATCGTTTCATCGGCTCTCTCGAATCAGAAGCTCGCGCTCGATCGCATCAACGCGCTTAAAGATACGACCGGAAATATGATTCAATCCACGGGCGACATGCTCAAATCGCAAAGCGTCGAGATTTTCAAGCAGGCGTCCGATCCCACAATCGATGTCGCGAAGTTACAAGCCGCGTTCGAGGACGTCTACGCGACGATCGACATGATCGACGCGTACAAGGCACAGTCGCTCGGCGCCATGCAACAGACGGTAGATGCGTTGAGCGGCCAAGTCGATAAGGCAAAATCGTCGCTGATGCGCAAGCCGTCCAGCCATGCATGAAAGCTTCTTCGAACTGCCCGAGCCGGCGCAGCGTCTCGTTCGAGCGATCGAGGCAACGATCGATGAAGCCGAACCGCTGCTGAACGCGCCCGATGCTCCCGCGGACCTCGCATTCAACCTTCGCGAAACGCGCTCGAAGTATCTCCCGGAAACGCTGCGGGCGTACGTTTCCGTGCCGCGCTCGCAACGGGACGCCAAGGATCGCAACGGCCGGTCCGCACAAGACTCGCTTCTCGAACAGCTCTCGATTCTCGATCGCGCGGTTAAGCGCGATCTCGCACGTGTCGCAAAAGCAAAACGCAGCGAACTCAGCGCAAATGCAAGCTTCCTAGCCGAACGGTTCGATGACCGCTCCATGGAGATCTCTGAAGCGCCGGATCCCGGCGCGCTCGCCTCGCCCTGGCCGGGCCTACGCAACTGGCTTCCGGCGGATACGAGCGAGAACACGAGCATGGTCGCTTACGTCGGGCGGAAGTTTCAGCAAGCCTTCCCCGCGCTTACGGAACTGCGCTACGGTGGAATCTTCGGGACGGGCGCGGCCGAATCGGTCGTCGTAACGTTGCCGCAGGGTGCCGGGACGGCCTTCAGGTACACCCTTAGTGCCAAGAGCGGTATCCTAGAATCGTCGGTTTCGAAACTCGTGCACGGCACGACGATTCAAACGGTCAGGTGCCCGATCGAAGACTGGCTCCAATCCCTCTACGACGACTTGGCCGAGCAGGCACGACAACACTCGGACATGCGTAACGCGCTCGCAGCGCTCATCCAGTAAGGAGACCTCGTGAAGTTTTTCGGCGGCGGACAACAAGACACGCAGTATCAAACCACCGATAAGGGCGTCCCGTTAGATGCAATCAAGCGTCTAAAACGCATGGCCGGTGAAGGCGGCGCGCCGCTTTTCACAAGCGACCTCTCGGTGAGCGAATTCTGCCTGCTCGCGCAAATGGAGATGCAGCCGCTCGGCCTCGTGATGGGATCGTCGATCTATCACATCGGCTGGCAAATGCCCGCGGGCTTTTTCCGGAGCCAAGAACTCGAAACGCTGACGCAGGCTCTCTACGAGGCGCGCGAGCTTTCGGTGCGTCGGCTCGAAGAAGAAGCCCTCACGCTCGGTGCCGACGGCGTGGTCGCGGTGCGGCTAGTCATCAAGCCGTTCCTCGAGCCGAATTGCATCGAGGTTGTCGCGATCGGCACGGCCGTGAAAGCCCCACCCGGTGAAGAGCATCGACGCGCCGATGCGTTGCCGTTTACGTGCGATCTTTCCGTCCAAGACATCTATCAGCTCTATCAAACCGGGTACGTTCCTTCCGAGCTAGTGCTCGGGAATTGCGTCTACCACATCCGGCATCAGGGGATGATGCAGCAATTTGCAAACGTTGGGCAAAACGTCGAGCTGGACAACTTCACGCAGGGTTTCTACGAAGCGCGCGAGCTTGCCATGGGCCGCATGCAGGCCGAAGCCGAGCGCAATCTCGCCGCCGGGATCGTCGGCGTAAGCGTCACGGAACAATCGTTCAACGGTTGGAATCCCAACGTCATCGAGTTCCTTTCGATCGGAACGTCGATCGTGCGACGCAAAGGCTACGATCGCACGATCAAACCGCCCGCACCCACCTCGACAATCAGTTTCGACGGCTAGCCGGATCTACGCGTGAATCTTCCCCGTATAAATATCGCGTAGGAGCGGCGAGAGCACGACGCCGGGCGGCAGCACATAGTCCGCCTGAGGCTTTGGAATCGGCAACACATGGACGCGGTCGAGCGGCAGCATCGCATCGTTATCTTTCGGGTAGCAAACCGGCCATGGAATGTTGCCGTCGTCGGTGCCGCCGCCGCTGAATTGAGCATCGTAGTGCACGTAGTAGCAATGCATCGTCGCCGTAACGAATTTACTCAGCACGCGTAGAACCGCGGAAACGTGCTCTTGCTGATCCTCTCCGGAGAGGTCCATGTACGACCGGCGGTACGTCGCCGGCGGTTGGGGCGCGATCGTCGCGATGCTGAGCGGGTTGTTATTGGCATGTATCGATTGCGATTCGCGCGCAAACTCTTGTTCTTGCGCCGCCAGCGTTTGCGCGAGCGTCGCGGGTTTTTGCGCGGCCCGAGGTACCGGTGTGGCGTTCGGGTTCGTACGCGAAATTTCTTCACGGTGCGCGGGCGGTTGCCGCATCGTAACGTGCGTGGCCCGCGGATGCGACGGCACGGCGACGCTTCGCGACGGAGCTCGCTGCGGCTGGGGTACCGTACGATGCTCGATGCGGACTGAGGTGGAGGCGACCAGGTATTGTTCGCGCTGATTTGGGCGCGACATATCGACGTGCGCGCCGAAGAGCCACGCGGACACGGTCCAAATCGCGATGTTTAGGATGAACGACGCAAAGAGCGCCCACGCTAGTCGCGCGCGTTCTTCCCGCGACTCATCGTCACGTACGGTAATCATGTACTAGCGGGGCCGATAGTGAATGCCCGCGTCCTCGAGGATCGCGCGGCCGTCTCCCTTCAGAATGAAATCGGCGAAGCGTTGAGCGGCATCGGGGTGCGGTGCGCGTTTCATAATAGCAAGGGTATAGGTAATTTCATCTGAGAGTGAGGCTTTTCCAGGCAGAGGAATCGCCGGAATTTTACGCGCCGTCGATTCGGTTGAGTACAGAAACCCGAGGTCCGCCTCGCCGGTCTCAAGACGCACGAGCAAATTCTCCTCCGGTACGATCTGTGTCGGGTTCTCCCCCGGGCCCAGAATCGCCGCAACCGCGGCGTCGCCGCCGAGGATGCGCACGGCTTCAATCGTGCGCGCGCCTTTGGGATCGAGCTGCGGGTCGGTGCGCACGATGCGAAGTCCGGGGGTACGCAGAGCATCGAGCAGCGAGGTCTTTCCGGCGCCGACTGCCTCGAAGAGGGCCCGATGCGTGGACTTCGGTGAATACCCGAGTACCATCGAAGCGTTACCGAACGTCACCGACGATGCGACCAGCCCCTGCTTTGCCAGACCGTCGACGAGAGCCGTGTCGGCGCTTATGAAAACGTCGGGGTGGCGAATGCCGGAGGCGATAAAGTTCGCCAGAGCTTTGCTGCCGCGCCCCTCGCCCGAAAACTGCAGGTTATCCTCTTTGAGCACGGCAGCGGCAATCGGCCCCTCCATTGAGGTTACGAGTGAGCCCGCATAAAGCACGGAAACCGGTTGTGCCACCGGTGTAACTCCCAAGAGAACTAGGGTAATAAGAAGCAGGACGCTCGCACGCATCGGCCCGGGTTTCGTGAGAAGAAGAACGGTTCCGCCAGGGGCGAACGTGTGAACAGTCCGGAGTCCACGCGAGGAGAACATTCCGTTGTCAGAGCCAATCAACGACCGAGAATTTGAAGGTGCGGAATCCAGCAGTGCCGGTTTGACTCGAACGCTGATTTGGATCGGCGTTGCGGGGCTTGGAGCGGCGCTCGCCTTTACCGTCGTGCGGACACTCATGAATCGTCGCCCTGCCGACCCGACGAGCCAGCGCATTCAAGAACTCATCGATGAGGCTAATCACCTTCTAAAAACGCTTGACGAGCAAAGAAACACCGCCTAGTCCACCCGCGCGGCTGAGGCTAGGCGCGGAGCTTGAGTTAACGTTTTCCGACCTCCTTGCGAGTGGCCAAGCCGTCGGCCGCGTGGGCGGCCTCGTTGTGTTTTGTTTTGGTCCGCTACCGCATGAAAAAGCGCGCGTCCGGATCACGTCGGTCAAGCAAAAATATTCGGTCGCGCAGATGGTTGCGCTCGTTACGCGCTCTCCCGAGCGCACGACGCCGTTTTGTTCCGTGTTCGGCGCGTGCGGCGGTTGCCAGCTACAACACCTTGCCTACGACGGACAACTGTCGTGGAAAACGGCCGTGGTCCGCAACGCTTTGACGCGGATCGGCGGTTTTCCGGAGATCGACGTGCGCCGTACAATCGGAATGATCAATCCGCGCGCGTATCGGAATAAAATGTCGCTCGTCGTCGATCACCGAGGCGGGGTTCCGTCCATTGGATTTTACCGGCAGCGTTCGCACGACGTCGTGCCGATCGACGGATGCCCTATCGTAACGCCGCAGCTTAACGACTACATCGACCGCTTGAATGCCGCGCGCACGAATCCCGAAACCGCGGGCATTTTCCGACCTGCGCGCCACATTGTATCCCGTAACGCGCGCGCGACGGGCGAAGCGGTCGTCACGGTAACCACGCCGCAACTCTCGCAGGAAGTAGAATCTGCCGGCACCGCGTTGCTCGCGCAACTTCCGGGTGCCGTGGGACTGACGAACTCTTACGAGCTAACGAGCGCCAACGCGATCGTCGGCCGGCGTCACCGGCTCGTCTTCGGCCGGAGCGAAATCGAAGAGGAGATCGCGGGCATCCGATACCGCGTTTCCGCGGGGTCGTTCTTCCAAATCAATGTCGAGATCGTGAACCGCATCTTTTCATTTCTGCGCCCCGGTCTTCAAGCGCCGCGGAAAATCGTCGATTTGTATTGCGGCGCCGGCACGTTCTCACTGTATTTCGCAAAGTTTGGGTGCGACGTTTACGGCATCGAAGAGAGCTCGCAAGCCGTATTGGAGGCACAAGAAAATGCCGCGCTCAATGCCTTGGAAGCGCGCGTGCGCTTTCGGGCGGGGCGCGTGGAGGACGCGGTTGCCACCCCCGAAGCAAAAGCAGCGCTCGAACAGTGCGAAATCGCGTTTCTCGACCCGCCGCGCAAGGGAAGCGATGAGGTTACGCTCGGCGCCCTGGCCTCTGCGCGCATCCCGTATATTTGGTATCTTTCGTGCGACCCGGCGACTCTCGCCCGGGATTTAAAGTTCCTTGCCGCCAATGGGTATCGGCCCGGCGTCGTGCAGCCATTCGACATGTTTCCGCAGACGGGGCACGTTGAGACGCTGGTTACGCTCTACCGCGAGAATCCGGCACCGCGCGAGGCCCTCCGCAATGCGTTCCTGGACGCGGCGGAACCCACGTGGCCCGACGATGAATTTGCAATCGATCAACGGGAGTATCCCGATTTTGTCATCCGAGAAAATTGATGTCCGCTACGTAGCCAAGCTCGCGCGACTCGCGCTCACCGACGATGAAGTGGAGCGATTCGGCGCGCAACTCGGCGATTTGTTGGAACACGTCGACGCGATCGCGAAGCTTGACGTTTCGCACATTGCGGCAACCGCGCAGGTGGTTGAATCACGCAACGTCGAGCGCGACGACTCGGTCGTTCCCGCGCTCAATCGCGAGATCGTGCTGGGCCAAGCGCCCGAGCGACAAGGCGAATTTTTTCGCGTGCCCCGCATCATCGCCGAATAGAGGATATCGTGGCAAAGGAAATCTTCGAACGTAGCGCAGCCGGTATTGCGCGCGAGGTCAATGCTCGCACGCTCTCGGCGGTTGAAGCCACCGAAGCCGCCCTCGCCCGGATCGACGCCGTGGACGGCGACGTAGGGGCGTACCTTACGACGCTGCACGACGTCGCGCGCAAGCTCGCCTCGCGCGTGGACGAACGAGTGAAGAGCGGCGAACGATTGCCGCTTGCGGGCGTGCCTCTGGCGGTGAAAGACAACATGTGTCTGAGCGGCACGCGCACCACGTGCGGCAGCAAGATTCTCGAGCACTGGGAAGCGCCGTACACAGCAAGCGCCGTGCAACGATTGCTCGATGCGGGTTGCGTTCCGGTCGGCAAAGCGAATATGGACGAATTTGCGATGGGCAGTTCGTGCGAAAATTCAGCTCTCGGCGTGACGCGCAATCCCTACGATCTCACGCGCGTTCCGGGTGGTTCCAGCGGCGGTTCGGCGGCAGCAGTAGCCGCATATGAAGCGGCGATCGGCATGGGGAGCGATACGGGCGGATCGATTCGCGAACCCGCGGCGTTTTGCAACCTGGTGGGATTCAAACCGACGTACGGGCGCATCTCGCGCTACGGTTTGATCGCGTTTGCCTCGAGCCTGGATCAAATCGGCCCGCTCACACGCACGGTCGAAGATGCGGCGATTGCCTACGATGCGATGGCCGGCTGGGATCGGATGGATTCAACGTCGATCGATCGCGCCGTCGAATCCGCCGCGGGGCATTTTCGAACCGATCTTGCAGGATTGAAAATCGGCGTCGTTCGCGAGTTCGACACGGAAGGACTCGGTGCAGACATCGACGCCGTCTACGACAAAGCGCTCGACGATTTGAAGGCGCTCGGCGCTGAGATCGTGCCGGTTTCGCTGCCTTCCGCCGACTACGGCATCGCGACGTACTACCTGATCGCCCCGGCCGAATGCTCGTCGAACTTATCGCGTTTTGACGGCGTCCGGTACGGTACGCGCGTCGCCGGCGCAAACGTTCACGAAATGTACGAAAAAACGAGAGCCGCAGGTTTCGGTCCGGAGGTCAAGCGCCGGATACTTATCGGCACCTATGCGCTCTCCAGCGGATACTACGACGCGTACTACGTTCGAGCTCAGAAAGTCCGCACGCTGATCGCGCAAGACTTCGCCAAAGCGTTCGCGCAGTGCGATCTCATCGCATGTCCGGCGGCAAGTTCGCCCGCCTTCCAGTTCAACGCAAAGAGCGATCCGTACAGCATGTATTTGATGGATTACTATACGATTCCGATGTCGCTGGCCGGCCTTCCGGCTCTCTCCGTCCCGTGCGGATGGGTCACGCCTCCGGGTGGGGACCGTCCGATGCCGCTCGGGCTGCAACTCTCGGCGCCGCTCTTTGCGGAGAGACTGTTGCTCGGGGCCGCATATGCCTACGAGCAGCGAACGCTGCACGCGGCGAAGCATCAGCCGGCTATCAACGCGCCGAAGCTGGGAGCGAGCCGCTAGTGGCGTACGAAGCGGTCATCGGTATCGAGTGTCACGTCGAACTCAAAACAAAAACCAAAATGTTTTGCGGATGCCCGAACGAGTTCGGCGGCGAGCCGAACACGAAGGTGTGTCCCGTTTGCCTCGCGCTGCCGGGTTCACTTCCGGTGGTCAACAAGCTCGCGGTCGAGTACATGGTTCGTGCGGGGCTAGCGTTCGATGCAGATATTCCAACGTTTTCGAAGTTCGACCGCAAGAACTATTTTTATCCCGATATGCCGAAGAACTATCAGATTTCGCAATACGACATGCCGCTCACGCAAGGCGGCATCGTCCGCTATTGGCTCGAGGACGGAACGACGAAAGAGTGCCGGCTGACGCGCATTCATTTGGAAGAAGATACGGGTAAGTCCACGCATGCGGGCTCGGGTGACGGTCGGATCGCCGGTAGCACGTATTCGCTCGTTGATTTCAACCGCGCCGGCGTTCCACTCATGGAATGCGTCTCGGAGCCGGACATTCGCAGCGCCGACGAGGCGGTTGGGTTTCTCGAGTCTCTGCGACGCACGCTGCTTACGCTCGGAGTCAGCGACGTCAAGATGGAGGAAGGCTCGCTGCGCTGCGATGCCAACGTCTCTCTCCGATCCGTTGGGGCAACCGAATACGGAACGAAAACCGAGATCAAAAATATGAACTCGTTTCGTTCCGTGCACCGTGCGATTCGAAGCGAAATCGAGCGGCAGACGTCGGTGCTCGAAGAAGGAGGCCGTATCGTTCAGGAGACGCGCGGCTGGGACGAAATTAACGGCACGACACATTCCATGCGCAGCAAAGAACAGGCTCACGACTACCGTTACTTCCCCGACCCCGATCTCGTGCCGATCGAAATCTCCCGGGACACCGTCGAACGCGTCCGCGCCGCGCTTCCGCAACTCCCGATCCACCGTTTCCTCCGATATACGACGGAGTTTGGGCTCAACGTAACCCAAGCGACGCAGTTGATCGACAATCCACCCCTCGCCCAATACTTCGACGAGATCGTTGCTTCGAGCAACCATCCGCAACAGTCGACCAACTTCGTCCTCGGCGATCTCTCGCGGCTAGCTAACGAAAGCGGGATTGCAGTACACGAATCGCACGTGAGCGCGGCGCACGTCGCGGAGCTCGTCGCGCTCGTCGGAGCGAAGACGATCAACTCAAAGATTGCGAAGGAACTGCTGACGCGCATGTGGGACGGTGAGGGGTCTCCGAAGACAATCGTCGAGCGCGAAGGCCTCGCGCAAACGAGCGACCCCGGCGCTATCGCGAATTTTGTCGACGAAGTGTTGAGCGCGAACGAAAAGAGCGTCGCCGATTACAAAGCCGGTAAAACCAACGTCATGGGATTCCTCGTGGGGCAAGTGATGAAAGCGTCGCGCGGGAAGGCCGATCCGGCCCTCGTGAACCAGTTGGTAAAAGCCAAACTGGAGATGTAAAACGTTCGTGGTGAGCATGAGCGCAAACCAATTGCTGGACGAACGAACCCTTGAAGCGCTGGATTTTTCCGGCGTGCGGGAGCGCGTTGTTTCAGCGACGCGAACGCAGCGCGGCAGGGCGCGGGCAATGGCGCTGTTTCCATCGACGAACTTCGCCGAAGTCGGCGTAGAGCAAGCGCGTACCGAGGTCATTCGCCGGCTCGTCACCGGCGCGGATTTGCACGTGCTACCTGCGACCGACACGGCCGACCTCACGCAAGCGGCCGCTCTCGGCCGAATCCTGGGTCCGGTCGAACTGCGCTCGGTTGCCGATGCGATATCCTCCGCCGCCGCGGCGTACAACGCGCTGCGCGAAGAGAACCACGATTCGCTGACGGCGCTCAGAGCCGGCTACGTCCCGTTGCGCGAGCTTGCGCGGATGTTGGTCGATGCGATCGACGAGCGTGGCGTCGTTTTGGATCGCGCCTCGCCGGCGTTGGCGCGAATACGTAAGAACCTGGTGCACGCGCAAAACGATGCTCGCGACCGGGTTTCGGCAATGGTTCGCTCGAGCAAGTACGCAAAGGCGATTCAAGACGCCATTGTAACCGTTCGCGACGGGCGGTTTGTGATCCCGATCAAGGCGGAGTTTTCCGGCGAGTTCCCCGGTATCGTCCACGATACCAGCTCTTCGGGTCAAACGTTGTTCGTGGAGCCGCTTGCGGCGCTCGATTCGAACAACCGGGTGCGGACGCTGCACTTGGAAGAGGAGCGCGAAGTGCAGCGCGTGCTCGAGGAACTCTCGCGCAGCGTCGGCGCGCGCGAGGCGGCTATTGAAGCCAACGTCGAGATGCTTGCGCAGGTCGACCTGCTGGTCGCCAAGGCTCAAGTCGCGCGATCGATGGATGCGTTGCAACCCGAGTTAAGCGATGAAGCGGTGATCCATATCGAACGGGGGCGGCACCCGCTCCTTGGCGAGCGCGCAGTTCCGCAGACGATTCCGCTCGACCGCGGCACGCGGCTGCTGGTAATCAGCGGCCCCAACATGGGCGGCAAGACCGTCGCGCTCAAACTTGTGGGTCTCTTTGTCGCAATGACGTATTGCGGTATGCAGATTCCGGCTTCCGCGGGTACGCGAATCGGCCGTTTTACGCACGTTGTTGCCGACGTTGGTGACGAGCAGTCGATTGCGGCGAA
>JBDTFK010000229.1:0-13833 GCA_039937995.1 Vulcanimicrobiaceae bacterium
GATGCCTTTGCGAAGTGGGATGATCGACACGTCGGCGCTGGCTACGCGGCGCATCGCCTCCGCGCGCGGAAGGCTGCCTTCGACGACGATGTTGCCGACGTTTTCGTTACGAATGCGTTCTTCCAAGTACGCCCGGCGGGCGCCGTCGCCGACGATTTCAATCGTGATCGCGTCGTCGGCAAGAAGCACGGCAGCATCGACCAGAACGTCCAGATCCGTTGCGACGCCCAAGTTTCCGGCATAGATTGCGGTGAAGCGGGTGTTGGGAAAGCGTTCGCCGGCAAGCGCCGGCGCAAGTTCGGCGGCGTTTCGGGCTAAGACGAGGCGAGACGCATCTACCCCGCGGCTTGCAATATGCGCAAGCGCCGTCGGCGTGACCGCGACGATGAGATCTGCGCGGCGGTACAGTCGGCGGGCAACCCACTCGCACGCGCGCGCCATGGATCCGTCACGGCGCCAAGCACCCATTGCAATCGCGATATCGGGAAAAACATCCCGCACATCGAGCACGAGACGCGCACGGTGGCGTCGGGCGCCCGCGAACGCCGGTGCGGCAAGCGTAATAGGCGGCATGCTGACGATGACGACATCAAAATGCTCTCGCGTGAACAGAAAAAAGCACGTTGCGGCAAGAGCGGACGATAACCAATGGAGCAGGCGAAATCCCGGCAGACCCTTCGCCAATACGGAAAACAACCGCACGACGCGCGTGCGGCCGGTGCGGGTACTGCGCGCGAGTGTGAAGCGGTCGCCTCGCGCGAACGTTCCGCTCGGAAACGAGGGAAAGTTCGTGACGACCGTAACGTCGTGCCCGGCATTGGCCAGGGCGTCCGCGAGCGACGCCACCCTGGTTGCCGCCGCACACGGTTCGGGTAAGTAAAAGTGCGTCGCGATCGCAACGTTCACGTTCGTGCGCCGCCGGCGATCGTATCGCGACCGAGAAAGCGCTCCGGAACGCTCCGCAACGTCGCTCCGAAGAGGCGCGCGCGGCATTCGCGCCTCTCAATGTATTCGCTCCAGTGGGCGGCCGCTTCTTCGAAAACGCGCTTTTCGAACATTCGCGCGAGCACGCGCATCTGCGCGATATGGAACGCATGGTACTTCAGCGTGGCCACGTGCCGTCCGCCGGTCGACGTTTGCAAAAGACTGTAAAGCGTCCACCAGCCGGTGTCGAACGACGGTAGCCACCGCGCGAGCGTATCGACGCATTCATCTACGAGTGCGGCCTGCCACGCTTCGCGCTCGCGAGACCACAGCTCCCACAAGCCCCAGAGCGCGTAGATGCATCCGTTGAGCACGTGCGCGGCGTGCTCGTTTGCGATTTCCTCAAAGAATACATCGTCGCCGGAGCGCCAAACGACGCCGCCGTGTGCGATATCGCTGCGAAATGGAATTGCCGCGCGTGACGCGGCATCGCCGTACCCTTTCTCAGGGTCGAGATTCTGGGCCCGCAACAGCACGGAAATGGATTCACCTTGCGCCATGGCCGACGACCATCCGGGCGCGGCCCCATACTTGGCCCACGGAAACTCGAATCGATACAAGCCTTCGACTGCGCCCCGCGCTTGGTTGTCGCGCAACCAGGTTGCCTGCGCGAGAAAGTCATCGCGAGACGCAATGTCTCCCGATGCGGCCCAAATGCCGAACCGGTGTAGCGCGAACTGCGCGATGCGTATCGGGTGATAGTCCTTGCGCGGACCGCTCAAGAGTACTCCGCGCTCGTCAAACGGCGCGACGGTCCAGTCTTCACCGTAGACGCCGCTTCCCGGGTCCCACGAGATGAAGTATGGCGCGTTTCCCGGATCGGCTACAGCGTCAAACGAACACGCCCTGCGATGCGACCACGTTACCGGAAAGCCGAGCGCGAACCGGCGCAGTGCCGTCAAGCCACGGCCCTAGCGGCGAGTCGTTTGAACGGGCGCCCCAGAATGTAACACTCGAACCCGCATCGGTCCCATTCGTCCACGTCGAAGAAATTGCGTGTATCGACGAGGCGCCGGGCACGCATCAAAGCGGCCACATCCGCTGCGCGGATCGATTTGAATGCGGCGTGTGCCGTTACGAGGACGAGCGCATCGGCGTCGCGCGCCGCTTCTTCCAGGCTGGAGGCGAGCGGGCGGGAAAACGAGGAGACGAGCGGGTCGTAAATGGCAGTGGCGTAGCCGCGTTCTCGCAAAAGTTCGTCGATGCGGGCGGTGGGGCTTTCACGCGCGTCGTCGACGTCGGCTTTGTATGCCGCGCCCAGGAGCGCTATCTTGCGTCCTTGCGCCGGATCGACGAGCTGGCCGATACGCCGGACGATTCGGTAGGGCATACGTTCGTTCACGCGGCGGGCCGCCTGAATGAGTTCTGTTACGAGCGGATTCGCGTCGGCGAGAAAATGCGGGTCGACGGGGATGCAATGACCGCCGACGCCGGGTCCGGGCAGGAGAATGTTCACGCGCGGATGGGCGTTTGCAAGCGCGATCGTTTCCCAGACGTCAACGCCGAGTTCTTCGGCAAAAACGGCGAGTTCGTTTGCGAAGGCAATGTTCACGTCACGAAACGTATTTTCGACGATCTTTACGAATTCGGCCGCGGTCGTTGAGGTCTGGGAGATCGTTCCATTGCAGAACGATGCATAGAGCTCCGCAACGAGTTGCGCATCTTTCGGCGTACGCCCGCCGACGACGCGGGCGTTCGTTTTCAACTCCTCCATGATCGCGCCGGGAATCACGCGTTCCGGGCAGTGGGCGACGTGAAAGTCGTCGATCGATTTTCCCGCCCGGCGCAATGCCTGTTCGAAGATCCGCTCCGTCGTGCCGGGGGGAACCGTCGATTCAAGGACGAGAATCGCTCCGCGCTCCGCGATGCGTGCAACGTCCGCGGCCGCGCTTTCAACGTAGTCGAGAACGGGCCTATCGCCGCTTGCGGGCGTCGGTAGGCACATGATGTAGGCTTGTGCGATGGGAACGCGGTCGCAAACGAGCAACGCTTTACTTGCGAGCGCATCCTGAACCGCTTGCCGAACGGCGGGTTCGCCCGCCGATATTTGGCCTCGTTGGAGCTCCCGGCGTAATTGCGGATTCACGTCGTACCCGTAGACGCGATGACCGTTTTGCGCCAAGAGCGCGGCGGTGGGCAATCCGATATACCCTAGACCGATGACGGCAATATTCAAGGTCGTCCTCATTTCGCGGAAAACATCGCTGCAAACGTGCGCATCTGAGTCCGGACGTCGTGTTGTTGCTTGACGCGCTCGTACGCACGGCACGCGCGCATCCGCGCGGTGGCGGGATAGAGATACACTTCCATGAGCGCGTCGGCGAGTTCGTCGGGCCGGCCGGCTTTTACGAGCCGTCCGCACTGCTCGTCGATCAGTTCGCCGACGCTGCCCGAGTCGGTCGCCACCGCCGGAACGCCGAATGCCATCGCCTCCACGAGCGCCGAAGGAACGCCCTCCATGGTTTCGCCCATCGAACGGCTGGCAAGTACGACCGCGGCGAAACGCCCGTTTTTGTACCACTCGTGCAACGTCTGCTGCGGTACGAAGCCGGCGAACTCAACCGCGTCGCTTAAGCGCAGCGCCGTAACCTCGGCCTCGAGCTCCACACGCAACGGTCCCGAGCCGGCCAACGTGCAGCGAACGGGCACGCCGGAGGAACGCAATTTGAGAATCGCCGCAAATAAATCCGCGTGCCCCTTGACGGGAACCAATGCGGCCGGGCATACGATGCGGAACTCGTCGCGATAGGAAAGCGATGCTTGACGCACGGCCGGAACGGACGTTCCGAGTCGAAGTTCGAAAATGCGGTCCGAAAGCGACGGCATCCGCTTCCCGATGTCGGCCGTACCGCGCGCGGAGATCGTGCGTACGAAAGACGCGCTGCGTTCCTTCACATCGAAAGCGTTCCGCTCGTAAATATCCCACCGGTGCGCAGTCGAACTCCAGGTGACGCCGCTCACCGACGCGGCGATCATTGCGACCGTCGCGGGAGTCGAGATCCAATAGGCGTGAATGTGGTCGAAGCCGTGTTCCATCGTCCATTGAGCGAGCGCCAGCGCTTTCAAGACCACGGCGAGGTTCTTCGTTCGCCCGGGGTCGCGCGACCACACGATCTGGGCGATTGCAGCGAGCGTCTCTTTGGGCCGCGCGTAAAACGCTTGCGCCGCGCGGCGCAACAACCCGAAACCCAGGAGGGGCCACGCTAACACTTCGACGCCCGGCGGTACGCTTTGTATCGAACCCGGCGCCGGCGTTCGCACGGGCATCACCGCAACGGACTGGAAGTAGTTGATGAGTTCTCCGTGTTCCGTCTTCAGGTACGTTTCCTGTGTGCTAAACGGAAAACGCGAGGTTACGATAAGGAGCTTGCGGGCACGTTCCATTACGAAGCCACCTTGCTCAGTTGCGTGTAAAGCGCGCGATGTGCGTCCACCATCCGGCCGATGCCGTATTTTTCGTATACGTGTTCCTGTGCGTGCTGCGCGACTTGCGCTCGTGCGCTCGGATGGCTGAGCGCACGATCGATCTCGGCGGCAACGCGCCCCGCCTCGTAGTCGGCGCTCAGGAATCCGAAACGTCCGTCACCGAGCATGTTTCGGGCGCCGGTCCAAGGGGTGCTCACGATCGGTACGCCCGCGATCATCGCCTCCAGCAGCGCGAGCGGCATGCCTTCGAACCACGAAGTCATCAGGACCAGATCGGCGCCCTCCAAAAGCTTGGGGACGTCGTTGCGGTAGCCGAGAAATCGTACGCGTTCCTCAACGTCAAGGGCGCGGGCAAGGCCACGCAGCAGATTTTCGTCTTCTCCGGAACCGGCAAAATACATCAGCACTTGCTTTCGGAGTTCTTCGCGCATCGAGGCAAGCGCGCGTAAGGCTAAGGATTGGTTCTTTTGAAATTCCATCCGCCCGACAACCAAAATAGCAAAGCGCCCGGGTGGTACGCCGAGTAACTTGCGACTCGCCGCCCGGTCTGCACTCCGCGTCTCCGGAAGCGCCAGACCGTTCGGGATAATCGCCAGTTTCTTTTGCGGGAGATGCTCGACTTCGCGAAGCGAGGCGCCCTGCTCGGGAAAGAACGTGACGACCTTCGAAGTCGCGTAGATTAATGCCCAGTCGGCAACGCGCTCCAGGTGCGTCCGGCGAACGTCGCACGGATTGTGCTCGGTGTGGACGATGAACGCGCTGCGCGCGATGCATGCGGCTAAGCGACCCCAGTATTTCCCGACGTGTGTGTGCGTGTGTACGATATCGGGGTTGAAGCGCAAAATCGCGCTAATAAGACGGCCGATAAACAGCAGATCTTTACGCCCGCGCCGTCCCGCGTGAAACACGGGAAACGGCAGTCCCGTGCGCTGCTCGGGGTCCGGTTCGTAAATCGTGAGCAGCGCGACGTCGATATCCGGTGAGGGCAGGCGGGTGAGGAGTTCGACGATCTGGCGCTCGGCCCCGTAGCCGCGGATCGACGGAAGAATATGTAACACCCGTATCTTGCGCGCCATTGTGCTATGCCGCCCGTTGAAACAGAAATTCGCAGAGTGTTTGAAAGAGCACGGAGATATCGAGGAACAGCGACCAATTTTCCAAATACTGCAGGTCGTATTCGAGTTTTTCGGCCGTCGCCGACGGTTCCAAAACGCGTTTCATGTGCATTTGCGACCAGCCCGTAATGCCGGGAGCAATAAGATGGCGCTCGTCGTAGCGTGGAAGCGTCGTCCGGAAGAGGTCGACGAAAACCGGCCGCTCGGGTCGCGGTCCTACGAGCGACATGTCCCCGCGAAGGACGTTGAAGAGTTGCGGCAACTCATCGATGCTAAAGCGGCGCAGAAACGCACCGACGCGGGTTTTGCGCGGATCGTTGGAAGTCGCCCACACGGCACCGACGTCGCGCTCGGCGTTGACGCGCATCGATCGAAACTTCAGGATCCTGAAGATTCTCCCGCCGGCGCCTACGCGATCTTGAGCGAAGATGACCGGACCGCCGGAATCTAGGTACACCGCGATCGCGCTGAGCAGCATCACCGGCGCAAAAAGGAGTAGGGCGACGGTCGCGAACGTCATATCGATCAGTCGCTTGAAGAGCTGCGCGCGGGGCGTGCACGAGCGCAGCCTGGCCGGAATGATGAGCGCCTGCCGCCCGTCGGTGGAAAGCGAAAGGTCGTATGCGAAGCGCGTGATGCGCGGCGGAGCGAAGGCTAATTGAATGCGTTCCCGCGCCGACACTTCGAGAAGATGGGCGACGAGATGCGGCGGGAGAATTTCCGTCAAGATGAGGATGTCGCAGCCCCACGTCCGCGCACGATCGAACCATTCGATACCCTCGAGGTTTGCGTCCCGGCTCAAATCGATTTGCGCGATCGTTTCGTCGATATCGTCCACAACGATCAGGAGCGTCTCGCTCTCGTCGTGAAGCTCGAGACTTTCGAGAACCCGCGAAACGCGTTCCGTCGTTCCCACGATGCTCGTCCGCCGGCTGCCGTTCCACCGTTTATGTTTGCGTATCCCGTGCAAAATTGCCCGCGCCGTCCCAACGAGAACGATTGAGAGGCCGAGCGCATAGAGCAGCGCAAGTCGCGACGTAGAGATTCCCGGGTAGATCGTAAAGAGCACGAGTTGCGGGATCGTTCCCAAGATCAACGCGGTGACGGTGTAGTAGAGTTCGTCTTTCATCGAGAGGGCGTACGTGCGCCGGTAGAGACCTAACCGGTCGAAGAGCACGACCCAAAGTGCGAGAAAGAGGCCTTCGGCGATGAGAAGATGCCCGACGATGCGACGCGACTCCCAATGATGAAAGCCGATCAGCGCGCCGAGTCCGGAGGCGACGAGGAACAACACGACGTCGGTGACGAGCAAGAGCAAAATCCAGCGCGCGGAGTGTGCCTTTGGGGCCGCTTTAGCCGTCGACGTTTTTACTTGCGCCGGACGTTCGAGGATGCGCGTTGACATGTGTGTGTTCGATGATACGCACACAGTGTTGCCGGTCGCAGAGGCGTTGGTCCCACCTGCCGTGACCCGCGACGCGGAGGAAACAAGTCCCTATTGCGAAGGTCCCGGACCCTGAGCAATTCCGTCCTTATTCATACGCAGCGGCAAAGCGTAGCATTGTCGTACGAGCGATGTCACACTTAACACCATATGCGCGCGCACATGTCGCGGGCAACGACGAGCGCCCACAACGCCCCGGGAGCGATGCAGCGGATCTGCTGCATCTTTTGGCGACCGTTCGCCGCCGCTGGCGGCTGTTCGTCGCGATCGCCGGGGGCTTCGTCGCGCTGATCGCCCTCGCGACGCTTTTAACGCCGAAGTCGTACACGACAACGGTGCGGCTCATGGCGGGGAGGCCAAGCAGCGAGGGGCCCCGCGGCGGCGATACGGCGCTGCCCGTCCTCAACGCCCTCGTGCTGCAGAGTGGCGAGCAATCGTCGGAAACTCTTGCCGAACTTGCGCAACAACGCGACATTGCCTCGTCGGTCGTAGATACGCTGAGCTTGCCGACGTCGCCGCAAGGCTTGCTTTCACACGTGAGCGTGAAGCCCATCGTAAACACGCCGCTTCTCAACTTGAACGTCAGTTGGAGCTCACCCGAGCGCTCCGCACAAATCGCAAACGCCTTTGCCGACGCCTTCATCGATCAAGAACGCAATTTCGTCAAATCGGAAGCGGTCGCGGCGCTGGGGTTCTTATCGAAGGAACTCCCGCGAGCGGAACTGCGGATGCGCCAGACCTCCGCCCGATTGGCCGCTTTTCAATCGGCGCACGGTTTCGTCGACGCTGCAGCGCACGAGCAGGAAGTCATCACGCGCATGGGCTCGATCGATCAGCGAATCGATCAATTGACCGTAGATAAGAGCGAAGCCGCCACGCTTCTTGCCAACGTAAACGGGCAGCTCGCGTCGATGTCGAGCACGATCGATAGCGCGCAGCAATTTGCGCCCGATCCGGTTGCGGCGAATCTCCGCGCGAAACTCTCCGACACCCAAACCCAACTTGCCGACGCGCAAGGGAAATATACGCCCTCGCATCCGGTCGTGATTGCACTGCTCCGGCAGCGTGCTTCGTTGCTTGCGCTTCTCGCCGCGCAGCCATCCTCCATCGTGAGTCAAACGACGCTCGCGCCAAACCCGTTGTATCAGTCGTTGCAACAGCAGGCATCCGGGTACCGCGCGCGCATTGACGGCGAGCAGGCGCAACTCCGCGCCCTTCTCGCCGAACGGACTTCGCACGTTCCGGCGATGAACGCGCTACCGTCGCAACTGATGGAATTCGCGACGATTCGCGAGGACGCGGCGCGCGCGGCTAACGTCTACAATGCTCTGGCTCAGAAAAACAGCGACGCGCTCGTTGCGAAGATGACGGCGATTAGCGATATTTTGGTCGTACAACCCGCAACCGCCGATTCCGCCACCCGCACCCCGAGCCTGGTCATCAATCTCGCGGTCGCCCTGATCGTAGGACTGCTCTTAGCTCTTGCGGTCGTGTACGTCGTTGAAATGATCGAGCATCGCTCTGCCTCCGCCGACGTCGCGAGGCGCCTCGGGCTGCCGGTAATCGCGCGGATTCCCGATTTCAGCACCACGAACCGGCGCCTGCTGCCGTGGGCACAATCGATGACCATCGAAGCGTTCCTGCATCTATGCGTCACGCTGCGATTGAAAAATAGGCGCACGCTTCGAACGCTTGCGATCGTGAGCCCCTGCCGCGGCGACGGAAAATCGACCGTTTCCTACAACCTGGCCAAGGCCATGTCGACGCTCCAAACGCGCGTCCTCCTTGTGGACGCAGACTTGCGCCGCCCAACGCTGCACGAAAAAGCCGCCTGCCCGAACGTCATCGGCCTAAGCGACGTGCTGCGCGGCTCGACGTCGCTCGGAGATGCCGTCCAAACGATTGCCGCGTCTCTCGACATTCTTACGAGCGGCGCGCCCGTCTCGAATCCCGTCGTTCTGCTTGAAACGCGCCTCGCGGAACTTCTCAAGTGCGCGCAGGCGTCCTACGAAATGATCATCGTCGACGCGCCGGCGATGGCCAACGTTACGGACGGCCTGTTAATAGCCACACACGTTGATGGAACGTTACTCATCGTCGCGGCGAATTCTACGGACGAACGCGAGGCACACAACGTCGTCGCTCAAATGGCCGCACTGGGCATCGATAATGTGCTGGGAATCGTCGCAAACCGAGACACCGCGCGGGTCAACGACTACGGTGACTACTTCACCCGGAGTTCGGGCGTTTCGCTAACCGGCGGCGCGGCGTGACGAACGTCACCGTCGTCATTCCCGCCTACAACGAGGGGCCGGGGTTCGGCGGCCGTTTGGTCTCGATTGCGGACGCGTTTTCAATCTATCTCAGCGCCGGCTACCGTTTTCGCTATGCGATCGTCGACGACGGCAGCAACGACGAAACGTGGGCCGCCGCGCAAGTTTTTGCCCGCGGACGTAAAAACGTCGACGTGATCCAACACCCCGAAAATCGAGGGCTCGGCTCGGCGCTGCGCACCGCATTCCACGCCGTAGAGACGGAATACGCGATCGTGCTGGATGCGGATCTTAGCTATGCGCCCGCGACGGGCATGGAACTCTTGGAAGCGCTTTTGAGCGAGAACGCGGATATTGCCACGGCATCGCCCTATATGCGCGGCGGTGCGGCGATCAACGTGCCGCCGGCCCGGCGCATGCTGAGCCGCCAAGCAAATCGCCTGTTATCGTTTGCGACTGCGGGCCGGTGTGCGACGTTGACCTGCATGGTCCGCGCGTACCGAAGCTCCGCGATGAAGCAACTGCTCTTTCGGAGCGACCGGATGGATGCGATTGCCGAAATGCTGCTTTACGCCTTGCGCAAAGGAATGCGCGTCATCGAAGTTCCGGCGACGCTGCGGTGGAGCCCGGAGCGGCGCGCGATGCGCGGGCGCGTGCGCCTCTCGCGGATTGCGGCTCAAACGTGGGCGACCGTACGCCTCGCCTTTATTCATCGCCCGGCGCTTTGGCTGGCGGTACCGGGATTGTTCCCCGGTCTCTTGCCGATCGTGGTGGCGGTGCTGTTGCTGCTGCGCGTAAGCCCGGCAGTGCTTGCGGCCGGAACGGCGGCAACGGTGATCGTTCAATATTCAAGTTTGGCCTTTTTAGCCGGACACGTCGGCAGCGTCTTCGCGCGCAAATTTCATCATCGTCACAGCAACGGCTTAAATAGGAGAAACAGCAATGATTACGGCATTCCCCCGCGCAGCGCATAGGACGCTCCCGTCCGATCAAGACGCTACGGGTCGAAACCTTGGCGAAGAGGAGATCGCCGCCGTTTCAGCTGCGATCCGCAGCGGCACGCTGACGAGCACGAAAGGCGCTTTCGTCTCGAGGTTGGAGTCCGAGTTCGCTAAACTGCTTGGCGTTAAGCACGCATACGCTTGCGCGTCGGGCACGGCCGCCATCCACTGCGCGATCGCGGCGGTCGATCCGAATCCCGGTGACGAAATCATCACCACCGCGATTACCGACATGGGCGCGTTAGCGCCGATTCTCTATCAGGGTGCTATCCCCGTGTTCGCGGATGTCGACGCCCGCACGTGCAACGTTACGGCGGCGACCATCGAGGCGAGGATCAGCGATAGAACGAAGGCGATCGTGGTCACCCACCTCTTTGGGAACCCCTGCGAAATGAACGAGATCGTCGCGCTCGGCGACCGGCTCGGCATTCCGGTCATCGAGGATTGCGCGCAAGCGTTCCTGGCGAGTTACAAGGGGCGCTCAGTTGGATCGATCGGGGACATAGGCTGCTTTAGTTTGCAGCAGGGCAAACATATCACGACCGGTGAGGGCGGTTTGGTTGTGACCAACGACGACGCGTTTGCCCGCCGGATGTTCTTGTTTATCAACAAGGGATGGGGCTACGGTGACGCCGCGCCCGATCACTATTTTCTCGCTCTGAACTACCGCATGTCGGAACTCTGCGGTAGCGTTGCGTGCGCGCAACTCGGAAAACTCCGCAATGCCGTCGCGCGCCGGCGGATCCTGGCGGCGCGACTAACGGAACGCCTGCGCGGAGTCGAAGAAATCGTAACGCCGCTCGTCGCCGAGAATTGCGAGCACAGCTACTGGAAGTACTGCATTCGCGTGAGCGATGCCCTTCCTTCGAGTGCGGTACTGGACCTCGCAAAGCTTTTGCGGGAACGCGATATCGTTAGCGTGCCGCGCTACATCCAAAAGCCGGCATTTAGCTGCGCGGTCTTCCGGGATCGGCGCACGTTCGGAACGAGCGGATATCCGTTTACGCTCGCGCGCGCGCAAGCCTTGGATTATGGTCTCGAACGTTATCCGGGGACTGTAGAAGCGTTGGACCGGATTTTAGTCCTGCCGTGGAACGATCGGTTTACGGAAGACGACGTCGACTACATCGCCGATGCCCTGGCGGTCGCCGCGCGCAGCTTGCACGCCGCGGGTACGCCGGTATGAGCGCCCCGCTTCGCTTCGCCATCGTCGGAGCCGGAGGAATCTCGCGCGCGTACGAAGCGGCGTTGCGCACGATGGGTGAGGCTACGATCTCCGCGGTTTGCGACGTAAACGCCGGTGCCGCGCAAGCCTACGCCGAGCGCGTTGGATGCGAAGCATTCGTATCGGTGGAAGCGATGCTGGCATCGGACGGTTTCGATGCGGCGGTCGTGTGCACTCCGCCGGCATCGCACGAGGCGGTCACGTGCCTTCTGTTGCAAAAAGGCAAACACGTGCTGTGCGAAAAGCCCCTGGCGACGAGCGTCGGTTCCGCGCGCAGGATGCTCGAGACCGCCTGCACGAGCGAAAGGCTGCTTACGATGGCCTCGAAGTTCCGGTACGTAGCGGACGTGCGTAAGGCGCGCGACCTCGTGCGCGCCGGAGCGATCGGGGAGCTGGTCTTTGTCGAAAACGCCTTTACGTCGCACGTCGACATGCGCGAGCGCTGGAACTCGAATTCGGCAATCAGCGGCGGTGGCGTTCTCATCGATAACGGAACGCACGCAGTCGATATCTTGCGGTATTTCCTTGGGAACCTTCGCGACGTCCAGGTCGTGGAGGGCCGGCGAATGCAGGGCCTCGGCGTCGAAGATACCGTCCGCCTTTTCGTGCACAATGACGACGACGTCATGGGCGCTTCCGATCTTTCTTGGAGCATCGATAAAGAACTCGACACGTTTTTACGCGTTTACGGTACGGACGGAACGATTCTTGTCGGATGGAAGGACTCGAGGGTAAGGCGCCACGGCGAACAAGAGTGGAACGTGTTCGGCTCCGGGTACGATAAGGTACAAGCGTTCCGAGACCAGCTTCAAAATTTCTGCTGCGCTATTGCCGGCACGGCAAGCCTGCTGATTACTCCGCGCGACGCGCTGGCGTCGGTCGAAGTGATTCAAGCCGCATATGCCGCGCTCGACTTTGCGCGCTGGCAGCGTATCGAGAGCCAAATCGAGGAGTTCGTCATGTTGCCGATGATGGCCGGTGCCGCCCTCGAGGAAGCGTCCTAGCATGGCCGTTCATCCCACGGCAATGATCGAGCCCGGCGTTTCAATCGGCCGCAACACGGCGATTTGGGACAACGTTCACGTGCGATGTTCCACGCACATCGGTGAGGAATGCATCGTCGGAGAAAAGACATACATCGCTTACGGGGTAGCGGTTGGCGATCGCGTGAAGATCAACGCGTTCGTCTATATCTGCACCGGAGTAACCATCGAACGCGGCGTTATGATCTCCGCGGGTACGGTGTTCACCAACGATCGTTTTCCGCGCGCGACGACCCCCGATCTGCGCAAGCTCCTTCCCTCAGAACCGGACGAAACCACATTGCCGACGCTCGTGAGAGAAGGGGCAACGATCGGAGCGCAATGCACGATCGGCTGCGGGATAACGATCGGCCGGTTCGCGATGATCGGGATGGGCTCGGTCGTTACGCGCGACGTCCCCGACTTTGTCCTTGCGTTAGGAAATCCGGCGCGCCCGGTAGGATACGTGTGCGCCTGCGGGTCGCGGCTCGAAACGGGAAGCGCGGGGATCATCAAAGGGTCCATTGAGGTAACCTGTCGCGCATGCGCGGCGAGATACGGTATCGACGCGTTGCGAGTCATGGAACTGACGGGGGCTCGAAACTAGCGTGCGCATCGGCATCATCGGTGGCGGTATGCTAGGGATGACGGTAGCGTGGAACGCGGCGAAAGCGGGGCACGCGGTATCGATTCTTGAGGGCGCGCCGCGTTGCGGGGGCCTCGCCGCACCGTGGATGCTTGGTGACGTCATTTGGGACCGCCACTATCACGTCACGCTGCTTTCCGACACGGAACTCGGCGGATTGCTGAGCGAGCTCGATCTAACCGGTGAACTAACGTGGGTTACGACCAAAACGGGGTTTTTTGTGGACGGCGTGCTCTACCCGTTCTCGACGGTTTTTGACTACCTTCGCTTTCCGCCGCTCTCCCATGTGCAGAAGGCGCGGCTGGCTGCAACGATCTTGGAAGCGTCACGCATTACCGACTGGCGCCCGCTCGAGCGGGTCACGGCCGTTGAATGGCTGCGCTCGCATTCGGGCCGGAAAACCGTGGATCGCATTTGGCTGCCGCTTTTGCGGGCCAAACTCGGACCGTATGCGGAACGAGCGTCTGCGGCGTTTATTTGGGCGATCATCGCTCGAATGTACGCAGCTCGGCGTACCGGATTGAAACGCGAGATGTTTGGCTACGTGCGCGGAGGGTACGACACCGTGATCCGTGCATTCGAGTCGCGCTTGGTGGAATGCGGCGTAGAAATCACTACGTCGTGCCGCGTCGTGCGCGTCGAATCTCGCGGTCCCGAGCTTGCGGTAACGACGGAATCCGGAACGATGCACTTCGAC
>JBDTFK010000230.1:0-2716 GCA_039937995.1 Vulcanimicrobiaceae bacterium
ACACGTCCACCGGAAGGCCGGACCTGGCGATCGCTCCCGCAATTAGTTCCGTGCCTTCGACGCTCGCGCACGGCAATTCGTACGCGATTTCCGGGAAGCGATTCAATGGTTTCTCGCAGGGGAATGCGTACGGCGACGACGCCCAATCTGCCACAAACTACCCGCTCGTAAAGATTACCAACACGGCAACGGGGCATGTATTTTTTGCCCGCACGCACGACCATAGTTTCATGGGCGTCGCATCACAGGCGACCGTGTCGACGACGTTCGACGTTCCGGCGAACATCGAGTTGGGCGCGAGCAAGCTGGTCGTCATAGCCAACGGCATTCCGTCGCCTGCCGTCAGCGTGACGATCGACTAACACTAGGCGATTGCAAGTCCTCGGCTAGCGCGCGCGCGCGTTCCAGCGCGTGCGCGGACCCCGTTTGCTCGAGCGTGAGAACGGCTTCTTCGAGCACCTTGCGCGCAAGGTTGCGCTCTTGCGTTCCAATGAGCGCCTCTGCGCTCAACAATTGCGCGGTACCGACAAGCGACGATTCGCCGCTGCGACGAGTGGCGTCGATCGCCGCACGCGCCAACTTCGAAGCCCGCTTGAAATCGCCGGCGCGCAAAAGTACTTCGACTTCCACGAGCATGGCGCGGGGGCGCAGCAGCGGATACTGGTTGTCGGCGCCCTTGACCTCTTCAAGCAGGCGGAGCGCGTCATTTAAACGACCGGCGCCGAGAGCGATCTTTGCGACGAGAATAACAAACCGACCGATCTCGCCGCGCGAAGTCACGTTGCGCGCCGTTTCGAGCGTTTCCAACGCGCGATCGAAAACCAGCGCCGCGCGCCCCGTCCAAAGAGCGATCGCGTAATCGTTGAGCGTCGAAGCAATAACGATGCGCACCAGTCCGCGCGCGCGCCCGATCGCGACGGCCAGTTTGTGTTGTTCGGATGCAGCTTCGAGACTGCGAGGCATCATCATTAGGGTGACGCCGAGATAGTTCGGTATGAGCGCGCTCAACGTAACCGGCGATCGTTCGCAGCGGCGCACCACCGCGTCCGCTTCGTGCAAACACGCGAGCGACATCGCAAAATCGCCACGCGTATTTGCGGCGGAGGCATGCTGCGTCAAACCGACTGCAAGATTTTCCCAGCGCTCGTCCGTTGAATCGATGCACGAGCGAAGGCGGTCGAGCAACGGCCCCCGCCTGTCCTTGGCCTCCGGCCCGGCAAGAATATCCTCGGCTAACATCAGTGCGAGATCGTAGCGCGCGCGCGGTAGGAACGCGGCAGGTTCGCACGATGCCGTGAGGCTGCGCGCTCGCTCGATCGCGCGCTGCGTCCGCGCGCGCTCGCCGCTCTCGCAGGCCGCCTCGACCAAGCGCGCGCACGCGCGAAAGCGATTGTTCGTTCCCGCCGACGCCGCGATGCGCTCCAAGAGCGCGTCGACTTCATCGAATCGACCGATTCCAACTAACGCCTCGGCAACGTCAAAACCAAGTTGCGTTGCATCGAGCGCTGCCGGCGCGCTTACGGGTTTTGCGCGCACTAAATCGTCGAGCTCGAGAGCCAGCGCGTCGATCGCAAGGGCCCGGTCGCGATAGAACTGCCGACGAGCCAACCCGATTTCGCCCGAAACGGAATCGTGCGGCCGCCCTGCGAGATCGCATTGCTCGATAATGCTCGCCGCGCGGCGCATGCGGTCGTTCGAACGATGCGCGCGCGCCTGCGAACACATCGACGCGAGCGATGCGCGAAGAATCGCGAGAACGCGATCGGCTCGCTCGCGCAAAGCCGCCGAATCGCCATCTCCTCGCTCCACGAGCCTAACCGCAAGGGGATCGCGCGCAAGCGCTACGGGATTGCCCAACGCGCGGAGTAAGCGGCGAACGTCATCCGACGAAACGCTCATCGCCGCAGGCCCGCAGTGCACTTTCATGGCACTGCGCGCATAGGAGTAGCGACGAAACGAGGCGCATTTTTTAGCATTATGATGAAGCCGTATTCTCAGCGTTACAACGTTCGGCACCTTTTTGCTTGCGCGATCGTTGCGCTGCTCGGCACGTCCGGATGCGCGAGTTCGCCGGGACTCTCAACGCCGGTTCCGGCGCGTCTCGACGCCGCTTCGGCAACGTCTTCGGCCCTCAGGTATAGAATCTTTACGGCCGGAACGACTCCGGGTTTTCTCGCGACGGGTTTTGCGGTCGATCTTGCGGAGGATACCGCCGGCGCCATGTGGTTCACGGACGCCGTCTCGCCGGCGATCGGACGAATATCGCCCGAGGGAAAAGTGACCGAGTTTCTCAACGGGCTAGCGAACGGAGCCCACCCTACGAGATATCTCGGGGACCCGACGGTAACATGTGGTTTACGGATAGCGCCGGCGTCGCCGTCGGAAGAATTACGCCGCAGGGGGCGATCACGGAGTACAGCGCCCCGCAATATACCGACGAGCGGGCGCAAGGACTCGCGTTCGGTGCAGACGGCCGGCCGTGGTTCGTAACGTTCGGACCCAAACCGCTTCTCGTGCATGTCACAAAGCAAGGAACACTTTCCGTCGTTCATTTGCCGCCCGGTCTTTCTCCCGACGGATCGCTCGTATCCGACCGCGGCGGCAATCTCTGGTTCGTTGCGATCAACCTGTCGACCGCCGCAATTTTGTGGAGCGCCGGACCGACGGAACGCTCGTGAAAATCCCGACACACTTAGTTTCGATGGCAAAACCGTGT
>JBDTFK010000231.1:0-15955 GCA_039937995.1 Vulcanimicrobiaceae bacterium
GCGGAACGGCTCGAACGATTGGCGCGACTACCGCAACTGCCGCCGCCGCTGCTCTATCTCATCGTCGCAAGCGGGAACATTTACGAAGACCGCACGGCCGCGATCGCGACGGCCGAGGCCGGGGCGCAAATCATTGCGGTGATTCGTTCCACGGGGCAGTCGCTTTTGGACTTCGTGCCGTTCGGTCCGACCACCGAGGGATTCGGCGGCACGTACGCAACCCAGGCCAACTTCAAAATCATGCGCGAAGCGCTCGATGACGTTTCGGAGCGCGAAGGCCGCTACGTGATGCTCACCAATTACGCGAGCGGGTTGTGCATGCCGGAAATCGCGACGATGGCGGCAATCGAGCGGCTCGACATGCTGCTCAACGATTCGATGTACGGCATTCTTTTCCGCGATATCAACATGAAGCGCACGTTCATCGACCAACATTTCAGCCGCATGCTCAACGCGTACTCGGGCATCATCATCAATACGGGCGAGGACAACTACCTTACGACCGCCGATGCCGTCGAACAAGCGCCGGCCGTGCTCGCTTCACAATTCATCAACGAACGGTTTGCCCACGACGCCGGCATGCCGAACGAGCAAATCGGGCTGGGCGACGCTTATGAAATCAACCCCGACCTTCAAGACGGCTTCTTGTTTCAAGTCGCGCAGGCGCAGTTGACGCGACAGCTCTTCCCCCAAGCGCCGCTCAAATACATGCCGCCGACGAAGCACATGACCGGCGACATCTTCAAAGGGCACTTGATCGACGCGATGTTCAATCTCACGTCGGTGATGACGAATCAGTCGATTCACTTGTGCGGAATGTTGACCGAAGCGATTCACACGCCGTTTCTGGGCGACCGGACGCTCGCGATTGAGAACGCGCACTATATCATGAATACGGCGCGCCACTTCGGCGACGAAATCGAGTTCAAACGCGGCGGAGCGATCGAGCGGCGCGCGCAAGCGGTGCTTTCCGACTGCGAATCGTTGCTTCGCCGCGTTGCCGACATGGGCTTGATGGACGCAATCGAAGCCGCCGTTTTCGCCGACGTCTCGCGGCCGCCTGACGGCGGCCGCGGCTTCGACGGCGTGTTTGCGCGCAGTGAATCGTACTGGAATCCGTTCGAAATCGCGCTTCAAAACGAACTGGGGATCGTGTCGTCCGAGCGCCTTGGCACGACGCACCCCGTTGCAGGCGGCGTCGCGTGAGTCACATGGTGCGGCCGTACGGCGACGCGACGAATGACGGGAAGGTGCAGTTGTCGTTTACGCTTCCGGTTGAGTGGAGCGAGGCTGCCGACGAAGCCGCGCGGCAGCTCGTCGGTAAAATGGGGTTTACCGACGTGCAAGTCGCCGAGGGCCGAAAAATCGCGACCGGGTTTTCCTTTTACGTGGTGTACGCGAGTACGCCTCAATCGATCGACTTCTCGACGATCAAGGCGCCTTCGGCGAAGAGCCATGCAATGTCGATGGAACAAATCGACGAGTACGTGCGCGAAAAACTCGGGCGCAAGCTTCGTATCGCCGGCGCGTGCATTGGAACCGACGCGCACACCGTCGGCATCGACGCGATCCTGAACATGAAGGGTTACAAGGGCGACTACGGCCTCGAGCGCTATCACATGTTCGAGACGTTCAACCTTGGTAGCCAGGTCGCGGTAGAAGACTTCGTTCGCTTCGCCAAGGAGCGTGCCGTCGATGCGCTGCTCGCCTCGCAGGTCGTTACGCAAAAAGGCAGCGACATCAAGAATTTTACGGCGCTCGTGGAACTGCTCGAAGCCGAGGGCCTGCGCGACAAAGTCGTTCTGATTTGCGGCGGCCCCCGTGTGACCAATCTCCTCGCGAGCGAGCTCGGCTACGACGCCGGATTCGGACGCGGCACGCTGCCGAGCGAGGTCGCCTCGTTTGTGGCCGTAAGCCTTTCCACGAGGCTTGCCGCGGCGCGCTAGCTAATAAAGTCGCCGTGCTCAACGACCTTCTGGGCTGGTTTACCGGCAAGGATGCGAACCGCCGGAAATACCCGCGAAAGCGTAAGCCGTACCGGGCCACGGTCTCCGTCGACGGCGGCTTGACCCAGCGCCCCGCAATCGGTCTCGACATCAGCGGTGGCGGACTGTGCGTCTTGACGCAGGAGCCGGTCGGGCGCGAAGAGTTTGAAGTGCGCGCGACCCTCGATACGCGGGTGCTGCGGATGCGAGCAAAATCCGTTTGGCAAGACACCGTGTCGCATCAGGGCAAATCGGTCTGGCGCTACGGCATGCGCTTTACGGGAATCTCGGCGGACGATTGGGATGCCGTCATCCGCTACACGACCGACAAGCCTGTCGCCGAAGCCAACAAGGCGCAAGACGAACTCGTAACGGTCCGCATGACGCCCGACGACGCCAATCGTCTCCTACCCGAAAAGCTTCAGCACCGTCTGCTCGCGATGCTCGTCGAGCGCCGCCGGCTCTCGCCGCTGCAAGATAACGTTACGCCGCTCGTGCAGTATTTTTACTCAGGCGTCGTGCGGCACAACAATGCGCTGGTCCATCGCCTCACAATTCAATCGAAGGTCGTCGGTTCCGAAGGCGCCGAGATCTACGAAACGCGGTTCGTATTCGACGACTCAGGCGAAACGGTCCAAGTTCTTAACTAAACCTCAACCGCAAAAGCATCGGAATCACCTTTTGAAAAAAACCGCTCTCATTACCGGTATCACCGGGCAAGACGGATCGTATCTTGCTGAATTTTTACTCGAAGAAGGATACCGCGTCGTCGGCATGACGCGCCGGACGTCGACCGACGTTCACGAGCGCATCGCGCATATCGTCGACGATATCGAGTTTGTTTCCGGCGATCTGCTCGACCAGACGTCGATAACCTCGATCGTTAACGACGTGCGCCCCGACGAAATCTACAATCTCGCCGCGCAATCGTTCGTTCCGGCGTCGTGGGCGCAACCCGTGCTTACCGGTGAATTCACCGCGCTCGGCGCCACGCGCGTGCTCGAAGCGGTCCGCGCCGTCGATACGAAGATTCGCTTCTATCAAGCTTCCAGTTCTGAAATGTTCGGCAAGGTCATCGAAGTGCCGCAATCCGAAACCACGCCGTTTTACCCGCGCTCGCCGTACGGCGTTGCGAAAGTCTACGGACATTGGATCACCGTAAACTATCGCGAGTCCTACGATATGTTCGCCGTTAGCGGAATTCTTTTCAACCACGAGAGCCCACGGCGCGGCAAAGAATTCGTTACGCGAAAGATTACCGACGGCGCCGCGCGGATAAAACTCGGGCTTGCAAGCGAATTGCGTCTGGGAAATCTCGAGGCGAAACGCGATTGGGGTTTTGCGGGCGACTACGTGCGGGCGATGTATCTGATGCTGCAACAGGACGTGCCGCAAGACTTTGTCGTCGCGACGGGGCGAACGCACACGGTTCGCGAGTTTGTGCGGATCGCGTTTGAATGCGCGGGCCTCGGATCGTACGAGCCCTACGTTAAGCTCGATGCGCGTTTCGTGCGCCCCGCCGAAGTTGAATTGCTGGTGGGCGACCCCAGCAAAGCGCATAAGATACTCGACTGGCGACCCGACGTTACCTTCGAGCAACTCGTCGAGATGATGGTGAAGGCCGATATCGAGCGCCTTTCGGGTGCCGGCGTAAGCTCGTGAACGCGCTGGTGACGGGAGCGAGCGGTTTTGTCGGCCGCTATCTCGTTGCGGCCCTGCGCGATGCGGGATACGCTGCGCTCGCATGCGGCGGTCCGGGCGATACCGAGCTTTTGCCTCTCGACCTTGGCGACGTATCGACGATTCGCGCGGCACTGGACTTGAGCGCCCCCGAGTTTGTCTTTCATCTCGCCGCGCAAACGTTCGTTCCGGAGTCGGTTACATCGCCGTTGCCGACGTACATGACCAACATTCGTGGAACCGTCAACCTGTTGCAGGCGCTTCGCGAATACGGCCGCGAGAGCGGTCATATTCCGCGCCTGTTGTTCGTGAGTTCGGCCGAAGTCTACGGTTCGCAACCTGCGCAGGCGTCGCCGCTGCGCGAGTCCCTGGCCCCTTCGCCTGCGAACCCGTACGCGGCGAGCAAGGCCGCGGGCGAGATGATTGCTCTCGGCGAAGCGCGGTCGTTCGGAATCGATGTGGTAATCGCGCGCGCGTTCAATCATATCGGACCGGGGCAGAACGAGCGCTTCGTCGTGTCCAATTTCGCGCACCAGCTCGCGGCGATCGCGGCCGGTGGCGACCCCGTGATGCTCGTGGGTAACCTCGATGCGCGGCGCGATTTTCTCGATGTGCGCGACGTCGTGCGCGCATACGTGATGCTTGCTAAGCACGGTATGCCGGGCGAAATATATAACGTGTGCAGCGGAATCGCGCGATCGATTCGCGACGTGTTGCGCGAACTGATTATCGCGGCCCACGTTCCCGTCGAAGTGCGCGACGATCCGCAGCGTATGCGCCCTTCGGACGTGCCGCTCTTTGTGGGCGACAATACGAAACTTCGAACGGCGACCGGATGGGAACCCTCGATCCCGTTCGAACGCTCGATACGGGATATCTACGAAGCGGCTCGAAAGATTGGCGTCCCATGACCGATCCAAAGAATAAAGAAATGCAAGCGCTCGTTTTTAAAAATCGCGGCGCGCTCCTGACAATCCCGGCCGCAATCTTGGCGGTATTCGGCAAACCGAGCGCGTTTAGCGTTACCGTTGGTTTACCGGTGGCGATTGCGGGCGAACTCATTCGCTGCTGGGCCGTCGGATATTCGGGCGTCACGACGCGTGGCGACGAAGTGACCGCGCCGAAACTGGTTACCGCCGGCCCGTACGCGCACGTGCGCAACCCGCTCTACGTGGGAAACTTTATCACCGCGCTCGGATTCGCCATTGCATTTACGGGCAAGAACTCGCTCGCGCAAAAAATCGGCCTGATCGGGACTTCACTCGGTACGATGGCCGCCGTGTACGCGACGATTATTCCGCACGAGGAGCAGTTTCTGGCCTCGCAATTTGGTGAAGAGTTCGACCGGTATTGCGAGCGCGTTCCTCCGCTCGCCCCACTCGCGGAGCCGGCCCCGAACGGCGTCGGCGAATGGGATCCCTCCGTCATCAAAGATGCGGAAAGCAAGACGTTCGCGACGTTCGGAGCGATCCTCGCGGTGTTGGCGTTGAAGGCGCTCAAGGCGTAGATTCGCGCGCGACATGGGATCGCAGGCGCGGCTCCTCATTGCGTTAATCCTCGCTGCTGCCGTAGCGGTTTTCGAATTTTGGGGCGGCGCGGTTTCCCACAGTATTGCCCTTACAACCGATGCCGTACATGTTTGCATGGACGTTTTCGCGCTCGGCGTCGCACTGATTGCTGCGGTTGGCGCGGCCCGGCCGGCGAACCGCCGAAAAACCTTTGGATACGGCCGGGTAGAAATTCTCGGCGCGCTCTTCAACGGAGCGCTTCTGTTTGCGGCTACGATCGTTTTGATTTATCAAGCGGTTCTGCGTTTCGGAAACCCGGTTGAACCTCACGGCGCAACGATGACCGTGGTTGCCGCGGTCGGGCTTGCCGTCAATCTCGTCATCGGGTTGGCGCTGTCGCATCACACGGAAAACCTCAACGTGAAAGCCGCCCTCTATCACGTCGCCGGCGATGCGCTCGGCGCTTTTGCCGTGATCGTCGGCGGTATCGTCATCGTCTTCACGCATCAAGCCTGGATCGATCCGATGCTTTCCATGTTCGTCGCCGCAATTATCGTACTCGGCGTCCTACGGGTCTTGCGCGACGCCGCCGACGTGTTGCTTGAAGGCACGCCCCCCGGCATCGATTGCAACGACGTGGAAAAACGAATCAAAACGATCCGCGGAGTCGCCGGCGTACACGATTTGCACGTGTGGAGCATTGCTTCGGGAAGCCACGCCCTTTCCGCTCACGTCGTGTTACAAGATCGGCGCATTAGCGAAGGTGGCGTCATTCTCTCCGAGTTGCGAACGTTTGCCCGCGACCGGTACGGGATAGGGCACGTGACCGTGCAACTTGAGGCCGAGCATTGTGACCCCGGCGGTATCGTAATCTGCCGCAGCGACGGTGAGCCTCCGACGAAGGTCTGAGCGGCGCAAGGAACTAGGGGCCGCCTGAATCGCGCGCGAAGCGGAGGCGGGTTATGTCTTCCATGAATTCCAATACGGTCGTCCTCTCAACCGCCCGAACGCCTTTCGGCAAGCTAGGCGGAGCGCTCTCGTCGCTCGACGCCACTACGCTAGGGGCCGTTGCCCTGCTTGGAGCCTTGCGCCGCGCCGGCTTGGATCCTTCGGAAATCGAGCACCTCATCTTCGGCGAAGTTTTGCAAGCCGGAGTGGGACAAAACCCGGCCCGCCAGGTGCTCTTCAAAACGGGCCTTGCGAAAACGACGACGGCCGAAACCGTGAACAAGGTTTGCGCCTCGGGCCTGCTCTCGGTCGCATCGGCGATGCGGCTAATCAATTCGGGCGCGAACAACGTCGTCGCCGCCGGCGGAATGGAATCGATGTCAAACGCGCCGTATCTGCTCACCCAAGCGCGTAGCGGTTACCGCTTTGGAAACGGCACGCTCGTCGACGCGATGATCAACGATGGGCTCTGGGATTCGTACTTTCCGATGACGATGTCCGCGCAAGGGAGCATCGTCGCCAACGAAACGGGCATGACGCGCGAGGAACAAGACCGGTTCGGCTACGAGAGCCATCGGCGCGCGCATGCTGCGCACGAAGCCGGGAACTTTAACGAGGAAATCGTTCCGGTTAACGTTGCGACCAAAGCTAAGGGCAAAGTGGTGCTCGAAAAGATGCCCCAGCCCGCGAAGATTCGCGTGCCGGTTACAGCCGGCGGCGGTTCGAACGATGCGTGGAATCATACGCCGAGCGAACAATTTACGTTCGACTACGAAACCTACGCACCGTTTGTCACGGGCGACGCTGCGTTCACCACGGTCGACCGCGACGAGGCGGTTCGCGCGGACGCGAGTCTAGAATCGATGGCAAAGCTCAAGCCGCTCGAAAAGAACGGAACGATTACGGCCGCCAACGCTCCCGGCGTAAACGACGGCGCCGCGGCGCTGATTCTCGCCGACGCGCAGTACGCGAAGTCGCTCGGTCAAGATGCGCTCGCGACGGTGATCGACCACGCGACGGTCGGTTGGGATTCCCCGTATATCTGCCTAACGCCGGCGATGGCCGCGCAAAAATTGATGGATAGGTGCGGGCTAACGACGCGCGATATTCACGTGTGGGAAATTAACGAAGCGTTTTCGGCCGTTGCGATCACGTCGGCGCGCAATCTCGGCATCGGCGAGGACAGCATCAACAAGTTCGGCGGCGCGGTCGCGATGGGGCACCCGATCGGCGCTTCAGGCGCGCGCATCGTCGGAACGCTGATCAATCAACTGCGCAAGCGCGGCGGCGGTCTCGGCATCGCGTCGATCTGTTCGGGCGGCGGCCAAGGCGATGCCCTGCTCGTTCGGGTCGATTAGCGCACCGCATGGCATACCGCATTGCCGTCATCGGTGCCGGACAAATGGGTTCCGGCATCGCGCAAGTCGCCGCCCGGAGCGGACACACCGTTTTTCTCAACGATCGCGAAGCGGAGTATATTGCACGCGGCGTTAGCGCCATCTCGAAGAACCTGAGCCGCAGCGTCGAGAAGGGCAAATTGAGCGAGGATGCGCGCAACGAAACGCTCGCGCGCATCCATCCGCATCCGGCGCTTGGCAAACTTGACGTCGATATCGCGATCGAGGCCGCGACGGAGCAGCTCGAACTCAAACTCGACGTATTTCGCACGCTCGATGCGATAACGCCGCCGGAGGCGATCCTCGCGAGCAACACTTCGTCGATTTCCATCACGCTGCTCGGCGGCGCGACCAAACGCGCCGAGCGCGTTATCGGGATGCACTTCATGAATCCGGTTCCCGTGATGCAATTGGTCGAAGTGATCCGGGGCATCGCGACGTCGCAAGAGACATACGATTTTACGCAGACGCTTGCGTCGCAAATGGGCAAGACGCCGGTCGAAGTCCGTGACTTTCCCGGCTTTGTTTCCAATCGCGTGTTGATGCCGATGATCAACGAAGCGATCTATGCGCTCTACGAAGGCGTTGGGTCGGTCGAGGCGATCGACACGGTGATGAAGCTCGGCATGAACCATCCGATGGGGCCGTTGACATTGGCCGATTTCATCGGGCTCGACACGTGCCTTGCGATTATGGGCGTGCTCCACGACGGTTTCGCGGATTCGAAATACCGTCCGTGCCCGTTGCTCAAACAATACGTCGCCGCCGGTTGGTTGGGGCGCAAAAGCGGCCGTGGTTTCTACACGTACGCATGACGATCAAGGGCCGCGCGCAATTTGACCTAAAACCCGAGCAACGGCAAGTCGCCGCGCTTGCGGCTGAAATCGCCGAGCGCGAAATCGGTCCGTTTATCGCGCAATGGGATCGCGACCACTCGTTCCCGCGCGACCTCTACACGAAGTTGAACGACGCGGGCCTTATGGGAATCATCATTCCCGAGGAATACGGGGGCGTGGGCGCCGACTACGTCTCCTACGCGCTCGCAATCGAAGAACTCGCGCGCATCGATGCCGGAACGGCCGTCACGATTTCGGTACATTCGATGATTTGTTCGGCGATTTTACGCATTGGGACGGAAGAGCAGAAGCAACACTGGCTGCCGAAGCTCGGCAGCGGCGACGGCATCGCTGCGTTTGCGTTAACGGAATCCGAGAGTGGTTCCGACGCCGCCGGCTTGCGCGCAACCGCGCGCCGCGTCGACGGCGGTTACGTATTGAACGGGCGCAAACAGTGGTGTACGAACGGAGGGCATGCCGCCGTGACGATGGGCATGTTTCGCACCGGCGGCGCGGGGGCGAAGGGCGTTAGCGCTTTTTTGATCGATAACACATTGCCCGGCATCGTAGTCGAGAAGACGACCGAGAAGCTCGGCATTCACACGAGCAACACGGTCGATCTTGCGTTCGACGACGTGCGCGTCCCGGAATCGGCCATGCTCGGCGCGCCGGGCGAAGGATTCGGTTCGGCGATGAAAGCCCTTGCGGGCGGCCGCATCGGCATTGCCGCGCAGGCCACGGGAATTCTCGCGGGTTGTCTGGATCAGTCCGTTGCGTTTGCCAGAGAGCGCATCGCGTTCGGCAAGCCGATCGGCGCATTCGAAGGCGTGTCGTTCAAAATAGCGCAGATGGCGACCGATCTCGACGCCGCACGCTTGCTCGTCTACCGCGCCGCCGCGATGGCCGACGGCGGCGAGCCGTTCGCAGTCGAAGCGAGCAAAGCAAAGCTTTTTGCATCGACGGCCGCGCGCAGACACGCCGCGGAGGCCGTGCAAATTCACGGCGGCTATGGGTACACGACGGAATTTCCGATCGAACGCTTCTACCGCGACGCCAAGATTACGGAAATCTACGAAGGCACGTCGGAAATACAGCAAATTATCATCGCCCGGTCCTTACTCGGCCGCCTCGATCGATAACGATGATTTGCGCGCGCACGCCGGCTTAACGTTACCTACTATGAATGGAGAAATCAAAAGCACACGATGAATCTCATGGAGTTTCAAGGCAAGGAATTGTTCAAACGCTCCGGCATTCCGGTTCCGCGTTCGCAGCATTGCAATACACCGGACGAGGTCGCCGCGTTCGTTGAAAAAAATCCCGGCAAGTGGGTCGTTAAGGCGCAAGTGTTGATGGGCGGGCGCGGGAAGGCCGGCAAAATCAAATTTGCCGCCGATGCCGCCGAAGCAAAGGCTGCAGCCGCCGAAATTATGGCGACGCCGATGCCGCCGAACCGGCAAAACCCGAACGGCGAGCCGATCAACTCCGTTCTCGTTGAAGAAACGCTCGATATCGCGCTCGAAGCCTATTGCGCGATCGCCGTGGACCGCACGACGAAAAAACCGGTAATCATGGTGAGTAAGTTCGGCGGCATGGACATCGAAGACGTCGCCGAGAATCATCCGGAGTCGATCGCGAAACACTTCTGCGATACGGCCATCGGCTACTCGCCGTTTATCGGTCGCGAGCTTGCGTTCGCGGGCGATCTCGACCCGGGGTATCGCAAAGCGTTTCCCGCTATCGTCGCGGGCATTTACGATCTCTTTTTTACGTACGGCGCGAAGCTCGTGGAGATCAACCCGCTCGCGCTCACGAAAGACGGCAAGGTCATCGCCTCGGATGCCAAAGTGGAACTCGATGACGACGCGCTTTTCAAACATCCCGAATTCAAAGCGTGGCACGGCGTGCTGCCGCTCGACGAAGACGAGAAGCTGGCAACCGATGCCGGTTTGGGCATTCGCAACTTCCGCCGCTTCCCCGGCACCGTGGGCACGATGGCGAACGGAGCCGGCCTCGCGATGGCGACGATGGACGCGGTAAGCAATGCCGGCGGCGAGATCGCAAACTTTCTTGACGTCGGAGGCGGCGCGAATGCCGAGCGCGTGCGCAGTTGCTACGAACTCGTCGTTAACCACACGAACGCGAAGGTGTTTTTCGTCAACATTTTCGGTGGCATAACGCGCGGCGACGAAGTTGCGCGCGGTATCGTAACCGCGCTTAAAGAAACAACGTCGCGCAAAATCCCGCTCGTTATTCGCTTAACCGGTACGAACGAGGTCGAGGGACGAAAGATTCTTGCCGAAGCCGGAATGACGCCGGTTGAAACGATGGACGAAGGCGCGCGCCGCGCCGTGGAATTGGCGGGGGCATAAGCAATGAGTATCTATCTCGATAAGAACAGCAAGGTTATCGTCCAAGGCATTACGGGCGCTGAAGGCTCGTACCATACGGGCCGCATGATCGCGTACGGCACGCACATCGTCGGCGGCGTCACTCCCGGCAAGGGCGGTCGGAAAAGTGACCACGGACTGCCGGTGTTCAACACGGTCCAAGACGCGGTTTCGGCAACCGGCGCTACGCACACGTGCATTTTTGTGCCGCCGCCGTTTGCTGCCGATGCGCTCTTCGAAGCGTTCGAAGCGGGAATCGAGCTTGCGATTTGCATTACCGAAGGCGTTCCGGTACACGACGTTATCAGGGTTGTCGGCGCGACGCCCGGCATGCGGATCATCGGGCCGAATTGCCCCGGACTCATTTCGCCGGGGAAAGCCTCGATCGGCATCATGCCGGGTCACATCTTCAAAGAAGGCAACATCGGCCTCATCTCCCGCTCCGGCACGCTGACGTACGAAGTGGTCGACGGTTTGACGCGCGCGGGCTTCGGGCAATCCACGTGCGTCGGGATCGGCGGTGACCCGATTATCGGAACCACGTTCGTCGATTGCTTGCGCGAGTTCAAAAACGATTCGCAAACCCACGCAATCGTCGTCTGCGGCGAAATCGGCGGCTCCGATGAAGAAGACGCCGCGGCCTTCATTAAGGAACACTTGGCCGACGTGCCGATCGTCGGCTTTATCGGCGGGCGCAACGCGCCGCCCGGAAAAACGCTCGGCCACGCCGGGGCGATCATTTCCGGAAAGTTCGGGACTCCGCAAAGCAAGATCGACGCTTTCACGTCTGCGGGCGTGCCGGTTGCCGACCGCCCCTCGGACATCCCGAGGCTGCTCGCCGAGCGGATGGCCGTCAGAGCCTAAGACCCGTGGTTTTCCCGGACCCTCTGGGCCTCTCAGGGCGCCGTATAGCGCCCTGAGACCTTTTTACGCATGCATTACGGTGGACATAAAGGAACCGACATTTGTCGGGAGAAGTGGCACCGAACGTCACATGGGAATTGGCTGAGAGTACCCGGCACGGGAACCCTCTGCGATTTCGTATGTTGACGTGTGTCAACTAATAATACTTTGAGGGCTATCAATGAATAATAAAAAGACCCTCCGTAACGTTAGCGTGGCGCTACTTCTTCTCGTTACGTTTCTGTTCCAGGGAACATGGGCACTGGCAGGGACGACGGGCGGAATCAGCGGTACGGTAACCGACGTAGCAGGTGCGCCCATCGCGGGAGCGGCCGTCAAGGTCGTTGCGGCGGCGCAAACCAGCACTACGGCAACGGACTCAACGGGACACTTTGTGTTCCTCTCGCTCTCGCCCGACACGTACACCGTGTCCGTCGAGAAGGATCAGTACAGCCCCGTCTCGTTCGCGGGCGTTTCGGTCTTTGCAGACCAAACGAACTCGCTCGCGTTTCGGATGGAAAAAAGCCTCAAGACGATCGCAACGGTCACCTCTAAGGCGGCCGGCGCTCTCGTTAAAGCGGGCACCACGTCCGACGTCTATACCGTGAGCGCGGCCACCGCCGCGAAAGTCACGGCACTCGGCGGCGGCGGCAGCCTCGACCAAGCCTACTCGGCAATCGCGACGATGCCCGGTGCATACGTTCCGGTTGGCGGCACGGGCTGGTTTCAGAACGTCTACATTCGCGGCGGCGACTACGACCAAGTCGGCTACGAAGTCGACGGCGTCCCGGTCAACCGCGCGTTCGATAACTATCCGTCGAACACCGCATCGGCACTCGGCCAGCAAGAAGTGCAGGTTTATACCGGCGCTGCTCCGTCGAATGCCGAAGGCCAGGGCCTCTCGGGATTCATCAACCAGGTCATCAAGAGCGGCACCTACCCGGGCTTCGCATCGAGCGATCTCGGCGTCGGCTCGCCGATCTTCTATCATAAGGCCAACATCGAAGCGGGCGGCGCGTCCCCGGATCGCCGCTTCTCGTACTACGCGGCCTTCGGTGGATACAACCAGGCCTTCCGCACCATCGACCAGTCAAACGGTGCGTCGCTGGACAATACGTGGGGCACGCCGTTCACGGCCTGTCCGGGTACGGCTCCCGCCGGATTCACGCTTCCGGGTTGCTACGATAACTCGGGCTCCTACCAAGGCGGCGGGGCCAACCCGTGGTACGTCCTCGGGCCGTACAACTACAACGCAAACAACACGATCACCGATCGTGAAAACGTGTTGAATTTCCACTTCGCCATCCCGCATAAAAACGATGGCGGCCGCGACGATCTGCAATTGCTGTATCAGGCTTCAGATCTTCGCACGAATCCGGCGTTGGCGCCGTCCGACTGGGGAACTCCGGCGTTTTATGCTGCCGCAGGCATGACTCCGGCCACGTACTCGTCGTCCTTCGTCTACACGGGTGCGCTGAACGCGCAATTCCCGACCAATGCGCCGGCGAGCGCGTTTTCCCCATCCATACCCTACGGGTTTCCTTCCGCGCCGCAAAACCTCGCGTACGGCGGAAACATTCCGTTCAACCAGGCCGACTCGGTCGACAACGCCGTTGGAATCGTGAAGTTGCAGTACCAAAAGAACTTCGGTTCGGATGCGTATCTGCGGCTGTACGGTTACACGGTCTACTCGAACTGGTTCAACTGGGGACCGAACAGCGCAACCGATAATTACAGCGGTTCGATCCCGAGCGACTACGAACTGTACACGCACACGCGCGGTTTGAGCGCGACCTTTGCGAAGCAGATCACGCCGCAGAACTTGCTGCAGATCCAAGGTTCGTACTCGTCGGCTACGTCAACGCGCGCCAACAACGGGACGTTCGGCGCAGGCGGCGGCACGCGAATGGGCATCTTGGTTGACTCCGCAAATCCGCTCAGCGGCATTTGCTACGATGCAACCGGGGCGGCGGCCACGTGCGACACCGGTGCCGCGCACTTCACCGTTGCCGACCTCAACGCGTACCAGGCCGGAGCCGGCGCACTACCGGCAATCGCTCCGGGTACGACGTGCGGCGGCAGCGCCTGCACGTGGTACATCGCCGATAACGGCTATAACGGCCGCAACAACACGGTAAAGCCGGATTTCACATCCGGCTCGATCACCGACGAGTTCGACCCGAACGATCGTCTGCATATCAACGTTGGTCTGCGTTTCGATAAGTTCCAGTACAACCCGTCGAACACCGATGGCGGCGCACGCCCGTTCTGGCTCAACGCTTGGAACCTGTCGTGGTGCCACGACTCCGCGGTACTCGGATCCCCCGCGGTCGAACTCTCCGATCCAACCCTTCCGTGTACGTCGCTCGGTGCGACGTTCGTGCCGGCAACGGTCACCAACACGAGTTCGGTTCAAACGTATAACGTGCTTCAGCCGCGCGTGGCGTTCACCTATACGCTCAATCCGCTCAACGTGCTGCGCTTCAGCTACGGCAAGTACGATCAGGCGCCGAATACGGCGTTCGAACAGTACGACTCGCTCCAACAGAACCTGCCGAGAGCAAACCGGACCTTCTACATCTTGGGCTTCACCGCACCGACGCATCCGATCGTTCCTGAAATCTCCTACAACACGGACTTCTCGTGGGAGCATCAATTCAAGGGCACGGATATGTCGTTCAAGGCGACGCCCTTCTATCGCAAAACCCAAGATCAGATCCAACAATTCTATCTGGATATCAAGACCAATTTCGTATCCGGCTTGAACGTTGGAAAACAGACGACCGAAGGCATCGAGTTCCAACTCCAAAAGGGTGACTTCTCGAAGAACGGTCTCTCGGGCTTGCTCTCGTACACGTACACCAACGCGTACGTTACCTACACGCCTGCATCCAACGGCGCAACCCCCGCCACGACGATCAACCAATCGATCGCGACCTACAATGCGTTTACGAGCGCATGTAACGGCGGAGGCGCTGCCGGAACCTCGAGATACGGCCAACCGGTCTGCGACCCGGCCGTAACCAACGCGGCGGCATGTTACACCGCAGCAGGCGCACCCGTGGCGCAGGCTTCTTGTACGGCCGCCGACATCGCGAACCCGTATTGGAACTCGCCGATCAAAGGGTTCCTCGATCCCAATGGCCAGTACGCGCCGTACGATCTCTTCGCCGGTCCCTCTCCGGGAGCGGGCGGATACGGGTCGTTCGTCGCACCGCACGTAGCAACGCTTGTCGTGAACTATAAGCACGACAAGTTTGCCATCACTCCGGCCCTGCAGATTGCTGCAGGTGAGAAGTATGGCTATCCGATTGCGACCGAAGGTATCGATCCGTCGACTTGCACGGCAACGCTCGCGGGTGCGGTAACTTCGGATCCTCGCTATCCGTACGGCGGCTTCGGCAGCCCGTTCGATGCGAGCACCTGTGCGCAACAGGCAATTCCGCTCCCGAATCCGGGTAGCGGCAACTTCGACGGAGTCGGCGCCTTCACGGCACCGACGCGTTTGACGCTTGCCGCTCAGATCTCGTACGATATCAACCCTCGCGTCACCACGGTACTAACGTTGGCGAACATCGTCGACACGTGCTTTGGCGGCACAAAGGGCGCCTGGACGAATGTTCCGGGCATCTCGTCGAGCAAGGTATGCAATTACGGCGCCGGTTACTCGGGCGTTGGTATTCCGCCGATCGGCAACAACTACAACCCGGGCACCGCAATCCAACCGTTCCAGGCTCAGTCCTACTACCCGGAGTTTGGATCGCTCCCGTTCAACGCGTATCTCGACTTCAAGATCAAACTCTAAAGTCGACTATACGTAGCATCTCGCTCTAGGGCGAAAAAGAGAAAGGCCTCCGCTTCGGCGGAGGCCTTTCTCTTTTCCCGGCGCACATCGAACGTCAATGCGTCACGGATATCGATGCGAGGATTGCGAAGTCGCAGTCTATCCGGTAACAACAACCGGCGAATTGCGGTGGTTGAAAGATCGTCTGCACATCGTGCGCGAAGTCGCCAAACATTCGAGCAACGGTCTCGACTCGTGGATCATGGAAGGCCTTGAGTTCCTAAGCGACCACCAAGGCCATTCGGTTACGCTCGTCAATCGCGGCTAAAGAGCGCGTTCATTTCGCCGTACTCAACACTCGCTTCCGGCTGGAGCGCATCGAGGCTGCCCTCGCGGAGAAACGCGGCGGCGGCGTTGCGGGCGGTGCCGAACGCTAGGCGCGCAAGTGTTGGACCGGCGCTTATACGGCGTACGCCCAAAGCGTGCAGTTTCCGCAGCGCGGGGAAATCGGGAAGCGCGATAAC
>JBDTFK010000232.1:0-2545 GCA_039937995.1 Vulcanimicrobiaceae bacterium
GCTTAGTGTTCCGTTCGGCATTCCGATGATCGGTCACATGATCGGCTCGCTCCCCTCAACGAAACCGAGCGGTATCTATCTCATTTTGCGTTGCGCGTCGCTCATACCGGTCAACGTTTCGGCTACGCTTATCGTCGGCTTGGGCGCGGCAGGTAATCGTAAGCTCGGCATCTATCTGCTTGCGATCATCAACGTGGTGCACATTCCCCTTTTGCTCGCGCTCGCACTCGGATGGGGAACGCACCATCCTTACGGAATCGTCGGCGCCGGCGTTTCCACGCTGATTTCCGAAACGTTGGCTGCGATTTTCGCGATCTTTTACGTTGCCCGTAAGCCCGCGTACCGGATTTTCTCGCGCGCGACGATCGACGTGAAGCTCGCCTGGCGCTGCGCTTGGCTCGGCGTTCCGGAGAGTGTGTTCGGCTTTGCGGTAGCCGGGCCCGATATTGCGATCGTCTCGATGCTCGCGGCGCTCGGACCCACCACGATCGCGGCATTTCGCGCGCTCAGCGTTGTCTCGGACCTCACATTCGTCGTTCCGAGCCCGTTGCAGAGCGCGACCCAAACGGTGATCGGTCAGCGGCTCGGAGCGCACGACGCGCAGGGAGCGCATTGGTTTCTCGGCCGCGCATTGCGCACGACATTTCTCGTCACGACGCTCACCGGAGTGGTCGTTGCAATCTTTGCGTGGCCGCTCTCGTACCTCTTTACAATGAACGCATCGGTCGCCTCGGCGGCAGCGCTTCCGCTCGCCGCGCACATGCTCACGCTCCCGATCAAAGGGTGGGCAATGGTAGCGATAGCGCCGATACGCGCGGCGGGAGATACGCGATTTTCAATGTTCGTCGGCATCGTCTGCGGCCTTTTGGTCTTGCCGTTGACGTGGTTTGGAATCGAACGCCTGCACATCGGGCTCTACAGCATTGCAATTGCGTGGGTTATCGCCTGGGGCGCCCGCGCCGGAATGACCGCGTTAAAACTTCGCAGCGGGAGTTGGGCCACGCGCGCGCCTCTACGCGCCTAGCATGGAGATTCGCGTGCCGCGCCCCCACGTGCCCGAAATTATATCACCATCAGGCTCTAAGCCCGAACCCCTAGGAAGAGATCGACGAACTCCGCGTGGATGTGCGCGTTTGTCGCGAGAATAGAGCGCGCGTCGACCGATGGTAATTCGCCGTCGATGCGGGTGACGCGCCCGCCGGCTTCGGTAACCAGGAGCGTCCCGGCCGCGACGTCCCACGCGTGCAAATCGAATTCCCAAAAGCCGTCGAAGCGACCGCACGCGGTGTACGCGAGATCCAGTGCGGCCGATCCGTCGCGCCGCACGGCTTGCGCACGGCCCGATGCGGTTTCAAAATATCGCGCGTTGCGGGGAAAGTCCGAGGGATGGAACCCGGTACAAACCATTGCGTCGGCTATGCGATCGATCGACGACACCGCGATGCATTCGCCGTTACGCGTTGCGCCCGCCCCATGCTCCGCTACGAAGAGTTCGCCCATTGCGGGCGCGTAGACGACGCCCACGACAAGCTCGCCCGCGCGTTCGAACCCGATCGAGACGCAGTAGAGCGGGTATCCGTGTGCGAAATTCGTGGTACCGTCGAGCGGATCGACGATCCAGCGCTCGTCACTCGTACCGGCACTGCTTCCGCTCTCCTCGGCCAAGATTGTCGCGTTCGGAAATCCGGCGCGAAGGCGGGCAAGGATGAGCGCTTCGCTCGCCCGGTCGGCCACGGTCACGATGTCCGCGCGACGTCCTTTCTCGCGCACTTCGAGCGGCCCGCCCGCGTGCGTGAGAAGAATCGCCCCCGCCTCGCGCGCGATATCGATGGCCGCCGTCAACGGGTCCGGGCGGCGAACGGTGGAATCGCACATACTATGTTGTTCACTCTTCGACTTTTGGCGCTCGGGCTATGGCTAGGTGCGATGGCAGGCTTTGCGTTCCTCTTCGCGCCGCTTGCATTTGCCCACGTCGGCGCGACGCCCGCCTTCGCGGCGACGATCGCGGCGTGCGTGCGCGAGCTAAGCTTCTCGGGAAATCTGCTCGGCATCGCCGCCGTCGTCATTACGATATTCGCCGGCATCGAATCGCGGCGCGCGGCGGCTGCGATCGTTGCCGCCATCGTTATTGCAATGATTGCGGGCTTCGCCGAGACGTTGCTTATCGTGCCGCGCATGGAAGCAACGCCGCTGCTCAGTCCGGCGTACGAGGCCCTTCACCGGACGAGTAGCGGCGTTTATTCCGTTGCGTTGCTTGGTACGCTCGCAGCGTTTGTTATGTCGGGATTACGGTATAGGTTACGGTAATGACATGCGTGGAAATCGACTCGGTACCGAGCGTGATCTGAAAGTTCTGTATCACGTCGTAAGGCGTCGCCCGGCTGGTTTCGGGAACGGTCGCGAGCAACAGCCCACCCGCGGTGGGTACGACCGCGTACGTCGTTTGATTGAACGTGACGCCGCCGCCCGTAATCGAGCGCGCGCTATCTACGTCGGTTTGCATTTCATTGGGGAACGCGGCGCCGACTGCCGCCGGGTTTTGGGT
>JBDTFK010000233.1:0-5760 GCA_039937995.1 Vulcanimicrobiaceae bacterium
AAGACGTGATGAGCGCGCTGCAAAGCTCGCAAGCCTTAACCCCGCCGAGCGCCTCGCCCGCGCCCTCGGAAATCGGGTACGTGGACGAGACCGCACTCGACGATTCCGGTAAAGTGAAAGACGCAGCCGACCAGTTGGCAAAGTTCACGTCGGATCAGCAGAAGATTTACGGCGCGAAACTTCAGACCGCGAAGACCGATATCGACAAGCAAGCCGTTATGGCCGACTACAATAAATCGATTCAAGATAAGCGCGATGCGCTGATGAAGCCCCTCGTAGACCAGACGAAAGCGGCTACCGCCGCCGTCGCCGGGAAGAAAAGCCTGCTGCTGGTAGTGGACCGGGCGGACATCATTTACGGGGGGACGGACATCACGAAAGATGTCCACGATGCGCTCAGCAAGTAGTTCGCGGTTCTTCGCCGGCGTCGTCCTCGCAGCCGTAGTTAGCGGGTGCGGTCACGTTGACGTGAACTCAAGCTCGATTCGCGGAATCGCTTTTGTGCGGACCGACGAGGTCCTCAAGCACCATCCGCTCTATCCGCAGCTCGCAAAACTCGAAGACGCGATGACCGCGATCAACCTCGAAGCGGCGGGTCCGCGCGTACCCCATAGTGCGGCCGAGATCGCAGCGGGCGTAAAATCGCTCAACGCGCAATTGCGCGATTTGCAAGAACGGGCGAACAAGACCATTGCGAAAGCGCAGGGCGACTACGCCAAAAAAGAGCGCGATGCCGACATCGCGGCGTTCTCGGCCGCCGGTATCGATACCGCAGGGTTAAAGGCAGCAGCCCAAATGAGCGCCACATCGCAAGCTCAAGCGCAGGCCGCGGCCGCGCAAGCCAACCAAGACTACATCGCCTACCAGCAAAGCGTCGTGAGTCAAGACAGCGCCGCGGCAAACGCGATTGCAACGCAATTGCAAAAACAAAGCCAGGAGAAACTCCGGGCCAAGGCCGAGCAGTTTGCGCAGAACGAGACCGACCTTTCCCTGCGCGTTGCCCAACAAGACTCCGAAGCGCGACTAGCGTTAAAGACAAAGCTTAATAATCTCGCGCTGGACTCGGCGACGCGTTCCTCACTCGAGCAGCAAATAAACGCACTCGATAAGAAAGAAGCCGAGGCGGTGAACGTGTTGCGGGCGCGCGATCAGCGCGACCTTGCCACCTACGGCGCGCAATTGCAAGTCGAGACCGGAGCAAAGATCCGCGCGCAAGTTTCCTCGATCCGCTCGCAAACGCAGGCCAAACTCAGCAGCCGCCGCGACGCGGTCGGCGCTACGATCCGTAGTCTCTCCGGTCCCGCGATGCCGCAGAACGTCCCGCCGGACGTGCAAAAGCAAATTGCGCAGATCCACGCGCAATATACCAGCCGCTTCCAGGCCGACGCGCAAAAGGTCGTGCAAGCATATACCTCGGAAAAGAGCGATCTCGATCGCCAGTTTGCCGCCTTGCAGGGCCAGGATGTCGGTGCCACCGGCGCCGCGGCGAAGGAACTCGCCGATCTCCAAAAGCGCCACGCCGACCTGCAGGGCCAGATGGTCGACCAAATCCATCGCGAGGCGCAGCGCATCGCCAAAGAGATGGGCTTTACCGTTGTGTTCGAAAATGTTGCGGCCGCCCCCGGCGGCTACGATCTTACGAACGATCTCATCCATGATGTCGAGAGTATACACGAATGAAAAAAACCACGATCCTCGTTGCCCTCAGTCTTGCCCTGCTCGCCGGATGCTCCGGAAAATCGAGTCCGGTCGGCTTGATCGACGTCAATCGCGTCGTCGCGAATTGGCCGGTCTACCAGAACGATCAGCAGCAACTGCTCGTCGAAGAGCAGAAAATCGTCCGTAGCAAAGCGAGCAGCAAAGAAAAAACGGCGAGAGCGAAAACGCTCCAGCAAAAGTACGCAGGTATCACGAACGATTTAACCCGCCAAATTCGCGACGCCGCTACCAAAGTCGCCCAGAAGCGAAACTTAAAGTTGGTCGTAACGAAAGAGGGCGTCGGCTACGGCGGCGTCGACATTACACCGGACGTTGAGAAGTCGATGAACATTACGGAGAAGGCGACGCCGTCGCCGACGTAGCGCCCGTTATGCTCGGAACGCTTGCGGAGCTGAGCGCGCGCGTCGGCGGAAGCCTTCGTGGCGACGGCTCCGTTGCGGTCGAGCGCGTAAGCGCCGTCGACGACGCGACCCCCGACGCCCTGACTTTCGCGACCGATGAGAAATATCTCGCGCTCGCGCTCGCAAGCAAAGCGGCGGGCGTCTTGGTCGATGCTACGGTTCCGCTCGGCAGCGTGCTCGCGAAACCCGTGATCGTCGTAGAAAACGCTCGCGCCGCGCTCGCGACGTTGCTTGCGGCACTCAAGGCGCCGCGCCCTCGCGGTCCCTTTCGCCATGCGACGGCGGTGGTCGAAGACGGCGCGGTATTGGGCGGCGACGTTTACCTCGGCGCGCACGCACATATCGCAACCGGCGCAACGATCGGGCGGGGAACCGCAATCGGTCCCGGCGCCTACGTCGGCGCCGGAACGACCGTCGGCGAAGATTGCTATCTGCATCCTCACGCCGTCGTTGCAGAGCGCTGCGTGCTCGGCAATCGTGTGGTCCTCCATTCGAGTTGCGTAGTGGGAAGCGAAGGCTTCGGTTGGGCTTTCCTGGACGGACGGTTGGAGCGCATTCCGCAAATCGGCAACGTCGTTCTCGATGACGACGTCGAGGTCGGCGCCAATACCTGTATCGATCGCGCGCAAACCGGAAGCACCCGTGTCGGTCGCGGAACGAAAATCGACAATCTCGTACAAATCGGGCACAATTGCCGCATCGGGATGCATTGTGCGATTGCGGCGCAAACCGGCTTGGCCGGTTCGACGAGCATCGGTGACGGTGTCAAAATTGCCGGTCAAGTCGGCACGCGAGGCCACATGCACGTCGGCTCCGGTTCGACGATCGCCGGGCAGTCGGGTGTGTGGGGAGACGTTCCCGACGGCGCGATGATTTCGGGAAATCCGGCGCGCGATCACCGCGAAACGCTGCGAACGGAGGTCATGCTTCGTAAGCTGCCAAAGCTGATCGCTCGTGTGGATGCACTGGAGCGCGAGCGAACGCCGCGCGACGATGTCTAGTCGTTGGGTACGACAAACTCCTAGCGGGCTGCTGAAAAGCTCCGCGCGGTGAAAGCTGCAACCCTCTCCGAGCGCCTGCGCTTTGAGGGCGTCGGTTTGCACACGGGCGAGCCGGCGACGATTGACGTTCTTCCCGCGGCACCGAACTCCGGATTTACGTTCTTGCTTCCCGACGGGATTCGTATTCCGGCTCTTGCGGAGTACGCGGTGGAAACACCGCTCGCAACGATCGTCGCGGCGCAAGGGCGCAGTATTTCGACGGTGGAGCACGTTCTGTCGGCGCTTTTCGGCATGGGCGTAAGCGATGCCGACATCGCGCTGCGCGGCGCGGAGATACCGATCCTCGACGGATCGACGGCGATATTCGCCGCCGCCATCTCGGCAGCCGGCTTGAAGTTTTCGGACCAAATGCGCCCGGTGCTCGAAGTTACCGAACCGTTCGAACTGCGCAGCGGCGACCGGGCCGTCGTCGTGCTGCCTTCGCAAAGCTTTCGCGTGCGATTCGTCGCGGAGTACGACGCGCCGATTGGAACGCACTATTTCGACGGCGAGATCTCACCCGAGATGTACGCCGCGGAGATCGCGCCCGCGCGGACGTTCGCGTTCCTGCGCGACGTTGAAGCGATGCGCGCGAGTGGTCTTGCTCGAGGCGGAACGCTCGAAAACGCACTGGTTTTTGACGACGACGGCCCGATGCAAGCGCTTCGTTGGAGCAATGAAGTCGTTCGTCACAAAGTGCTCGACCTCATCGGAGACTTCGCGTTACTCGGCGCGTGGCCGCGGTGCGAAGTCATCGCGATCAAGAGCGGGCACGCGATGCATGCGCGCGTCACGTGCGCGTTGCGACGGCAATTGGGCGTCGCGTCTAAGACGTAGGGGAACTGTGGCTACAATGGACATCCGGCAGATCATGGAGATTTTGCCGCACCGATATCCGCTTCTTTTGATCGATCGCATTTTAGAACTCGAGCCGGGCGTCCGCGCGCTCGGTTATAAAAACATTACGTACAACGAACCGGTATTCACCGGGCACTTTCCGGGAAACCCGCTCTTTCCGGGCGTGTATATGATCGAAGCAATGGCACAACTCGGGGGCGTCGTCGTCCTGGAGCCGGGTGAGTTTACGCGCAAGACGCCGTATCTTGCCGGGATCGACAAAGCAAAGTTCCGCCGTCCGGTCGTTCCGGGCGACCGCCTAACGATGGAAGTCGCGCTCATGAAATATAAGCGCAACATCGGATGGGTGTCGGCCGAAGCGAAGGTCGACGGGCAGCTTGCGTGTTCCGCCGAGTTGATGTTTTCGATTGCCTCCGATCCGCGCATGTTCGGCGCCGACGCTACGGTACTGCACGCCTGATGGTTCACGCTACAGCGATCGTTCACCCAAATGCAAAAGTGGCGCGCGGCGTCGAAATCGGGCCGTATTGCATCGTCGGCGAGAACGTTTCTATCGGTACCGGCACGGTGCTGCAGGCGCACGTCGTCGTCAATGGTTGGACCGAGATCGGTGAAGAGTGCCATATCTATCCGTTCGCGACGATCGGCGCCGCGTCCCAAGACCGCAAGTATCACGGTGAAAAAGCCTACACGCGCATCGGCAACCGCACCGTATTGCGCGAGTACGTGAGCATTCAACGCGCGACCGGCGAGGAGGAGGTAACCGCCGTTGGGGACGAGTGTTTGCTCCTAGCCTACGTGCACATCGCGCACAATTGCGTGCTCGGCAACGGGGTTACGATGAGCAATCTCGCGCAGCTCGCGGGCCATGTAGAGGTCGGCGATTTTGCGACGATCGGGGGCCAAGCGGGCGTGCATCAGTTCACGCGGATCGGGCGATACGCGATGGTCGGCGGAGCGAGCAAACTCACCAAAGACGTGCCGCCGTTTTTTCTTATCGAGGGTAATCCGGCGCAACCATACGGTCTAAATAGCGTGGGACTTCGCCGCGCCGGGTTCACGGTCGACGAGCGCAACGAGATCAAGAAGTTCTACAAAATTCTCTACAACCCGAAGCTCAACGTTTCGCAAGCGATCGAAGAAATGAAGGCGGTCGCGAGCAGCGATCCGGGGCGCGAGATCATCGCGTTCTTGGAAGCCGGCTCGCAACGGGGTATCCTCAAATAGTCCCGTGCGGTATTTTTTTTCAAGCGGCGAGGCCTCCGGTGAGCTAAGTGCAGTCTTGTTGGCGCAAGGCATCCGCCAATTCGACCCCGACGCGGAGTTTGAAGGCATCGGATCGGACCGTATGACCGCGCAAGGGTTTTCACTCTGGCGCAATCATCGTGGTTGGGCGAGTATGGGTCCGCTCGCGGCGCTGCCGCGAATCCCAAAGTTGCTGGCGACGATGTGGCAAACGGCCGTTCATATTAAGAACACGCGTCCCGACCTGGTCGTACTCGTCGATTTCGGCGCGTTTAACTTGCGCCTTGCCAAAGAGCTGCGCGTGAAGCAGAAATATCTCGGCCCGATACTCGACGTCTTTCCGCCCGCGACATGGCTCGACGACGAGACGCGCGCGCGCGATGTCAGTTCGTATGCCGTTCCCCTCACGGCGTTCGCGCACCAATACCAGTTCTACAAATCGCACCGTTTGCCGGTGGTGTATTTCGGACACCCGCTCGTGGGTCAATACGAGGAAC
>JBDTFK010000234.1:0-3435 GCA_039937995.1 Vulcanimicrobiaceae bacterium
GACGCCGTACCATTTCGAACTCACCAACAATCCGAGCGCGACGGTAAAGAGTACGAGCCATAAAATGGCCGATTTTCCGCGCTCGACGGTGCCGCCGGTGCGAATTTCGTTCTTCGCGTACGTCGCCTCGCCGGCGGGCGTGACGTAGCGCACCGTTGCGTCCTTGGCGTAGCGAATTGAGAGGTCGCCGCTTTCGTAGACAAGGTCGCCGCCGCGAATCTGGGATAGCGCGCCGCGGCGCACGTTGACGATTTTGCCGGCGGCGTTGCTCTCGAATCCTCCGCCGTCGGCCGTATAGAACGTTGCACCCGTCGAATCGAGTAACGCGTGCGAACCTTCGGGGAACGTCACCTCACGCTTGCCGTCGGAGAACATTCGCGCAAAAACGACGTACCGGACGAGTAGGTATGCTCCGAGTCCGGCGTAAAGGGTCGTGATGACGAACGTTGCGGTATCGAGCGGTGTCCAGAACACCTTCCAAATACCCGCAACGATCAGCCCGGCGACGAGCGAGCCCGCAACTCCGAAGGCGTATGCAGAATCGGGTACGTTAACGTGACTACGTTCTTCGACTTGCGAAGCTATCCAAAACCGGTAGAACGCGTACACGGCAAACAGGGAGAAAAAGACGACGAAACCTTCCGGTGTTGCAATGCGCGACTGCACGAAATGCATGCCGTCGAAAATAAGGAAGAGCGCCGCAATCGCCGCAAAGATGGTAGAGCCCGTGACGCGCTTTGCGAATGCGTAGAGCAGCATAACGACCAGCGCGCCGAAAACCACGTCGAGAAAGCGCCAGCCGTAGGCGTTGTCGCCGCTCGCCAGGTGTCCGACGATCGTATTGAGTCCGGGCCAGCCGCCGATGCCGTGCCCTTTCGGCATTCCGCCGAAGAGCATAACGGAAAGCGTAACGAGCAGCTTCGAAAACGGCGGGTGCGTGTTTTCGTAGATGCGCATGTTTTTCAAATACTCTTCCGCCGCCCGCGCGAAATAGATCTCGTCGAAGACTTTATCTGCAGGATACCAATAGTTGACGAACGACAGCACGAAGCTGCCCAGCCCGAGCGCGCTCATCACGAGGTAGTCCAGCGGAACCCGCATGCGCGCCAAACCTTCGTGCGGATCGAACCACTGCCGTGCGCTCGTCCACCACGAGCGCTTCCGCGTTTGATTTTCGAGCGCGCTACGCGCGCTTTCCGGAGTCGACGTGGCTCGCGCTTCCGGCGCTGCGGGAGTTCCCAAAAACGAATAGCCGAGCGCGAAGAACGTGGCGACGGCGGCGAGGGAAAAGAACGATGTGAGCGGCCCCCACAGGTTGTGCGGATCGGCGCCGCCCGCGGGTCCCGTCATCACCTGCAAGTACTGCATCGAGTACACGAGATTCGCGTACAGAATGATCGAGAGCGCGATCGTGCCCCACAGATACCGCCTGGCCAGCGGTACGCAAACGATCGAGAAAAGCAACCCGTCAAAGATGTAGCGTTCGTGCATCCGCGTAGCAAGCACGAAGAATGCCAGCAGCGCAATAGCGCAAGATTCCAGCAAAGCCGCGGGCGTGCGCTCTTGCACGTACCGCGACACGATCAGCGCTGCGGCCGCAACGACCAAGCCGATGCCCCAGAGATACTGCGGAACGCCGATGATCGGGTTATTGTCGGGCTGCCAGAATCCACTTCGAATCGCCCATAGATTGAACGCATTGACGCTATTGAACGCATAGACGTTCGAGCCGAATTGATATCGCTGCAGGAGCCAACGCGCCAGTTCGAGCGGATTGAAGGAAGGATGAAAAGGAGCCGTGAGGAGCAACGCGAGGACGACCGCCCCGAGCGCCCCGATCGCCGTACTCCGGAGACGGCTGCGAAGCCGCCCGCGATCCGTGAAGGCGAATGCAATGAAAATCGGGATGAGAACCGCTGCTTGCGGTTTGATCAGCAGAGAGTAGGCGAAGACAAGCCACGCGACGACGATCGACCAAGAAACGAGCCGCGGCGCATCGTCATCGGAGCGAAGTAGGAGGTACGCGGCGAGCAATGCGAGGCCTCCGGCGATTGAATCGACCTGCCCCCACTGCGCGGAGATGAAGATGATGGCCGGATTGAGGACGTAGAGTGCGCTAGCGCCTAGGGCGATAAGCGCGCTTGCGTAACGTCGCGTAATTGCGTAGATGAGCACGCCGACGCCGAGATCGGCGAGCACCGCCGGCAATTTTACCAGCGTCCGCAGTAAGTTATACGAAGTGTCGCCGGCGCGGAAAAATTCCCAAATGTGACCCACGACTGCGAGTACGTAGAAGTAGCCCGGCGGATAGTCCGCAAAACCCGTCTTGCCGTAAAAGTTGCCGAGCCCGTGATCGACGAGCGATATCGTCCACGCAACGAACGTTTGAACGTCGACCTTAAAGCCTTCGGACCCTAAGAGCAATAGCCGGACGAGAAGCCCAACGAGGAGCAGCGCCGGCATTCCCCAGCGGGCGATGCGGTCTGATGCGGGCGCCGGGCCGTTCGCCGTTGCGTTCACGCGGTTGTAGCCTCCGGTTCGGTGCGAATTTTACACGGACGTTTGCGCGAGCGTGCCGAGCAGATACGCGCGTAGCGCGAGATCGGAATGGCCCTCAACGACCGCCATAGGTTCTGCGACCGCACGCCGCGCCGCCTCTCTGGCGCCCAAATCATCGAGGGCGCTAACCACGGTCTCTATCTCTGCCGCGTCGAGTTCCCGCCCGGATGCGTACGCGCGCGCGATCGCGCTGCGCGCGGGCGAGGCGGGTTGATCGAGGCTCCAAACCACCGGATACGTCCACTTGCGCCGGGCGATGTCGTTCGCGACGATCTTTCCCGTCGCGTCGCTCGACGCCCAAATGCCGAGCACGTCGTCGCGAATCTGAAACGCCATGCCGTACGCCCTTCCCAGCTCGCCGCAGGCGCGTACCGCGCTCGGGTTCGCCTGCGCGCAATGCGCACCGAGAAAACATGACGCTTCAAAGAGCGCGGCCGTCTTGCATGCGATCATGCGATAGTAGGCTTCGAGCGCGACGCCGGTTGCGGATTCAAATTGAAGGTCGAGCGACTGACCGTCGCACATGACCCGGTGCGCTTCGTGCAGCACTTCGACCATCGCTACGACGCGTTGGTCCGGCAGCCTCCCGGCGCTTTTGAGAAGGGTGAGAAAACTGATGGCGCATAATGCGTCGCCCGCGTTGATGGCTTGCGCAATTCCGTAAACGCTCCAGAGCGTGCGGCGCCCGTGTCGTAACTCGTCGCGATCTTCGATGTCGTCGTGAACGAGCGAGTAATTGTGCAAAATTTCAACTGCAGCGGCGGCGTCGAGCGCCGAATCGATCTCGCCGCCCAGACCGAGGGCCGTGCGCAGCACGATCTGAGGACGCAGACGCTTTCCGCGGCGGGACGGACCGTGTTCGCCGTAACCAAAGTG
>JBDTFK010000235.1:0-5730 GCA_039937995.1 Vulcanimicrobiaceae bacterium
CGGAGATTTCACTGGGCGCATACAAAGAAGTCGAAGCCGAGCGCGAGCCCGTCAACGTTACGGAAGAAGACGTCGACCGGAGCCTTGCGGCGCTCGCGAAAGAGCGCGCGATACTCGCGCCCGTCGACCGCCCGGCCGCCCTTGGCGATGTCGTGACGATGGATTATGAAGGCAAAGTCGACGGCGTCGCATTCGAAGGCGGCACGGCAACCGGCCAGATGACCGAGCTCGACGAAAGCCGGTTCATTCCCGGTTTCGTTGCCGGAATCGCCGGCATGAAAGCCGGAGAGACGAAAGAGGTCGAGGCCGATTTTCCGCAAGACTACGGGGCGAGTGAGCTCGCGGGCAAAAGAGCGGCCTTCACGATCGTCCTTCACGAGGTGAAGGCCTATGAACTCCCCGCGCTCGACGACGAGTTTGCAAAATCGATTTCGGGAAGTGAAACGTACGCGCAGTTGCGCGACGACGTTCGCAAGCGGCTCGAGGCGATTTCCGAAGCGCGCGTGCGGCGCCTCATCGGGAACGTCGTTATGGAAAAACTCATCGCCGCGCACGACTTTCCGCTTCCGGATTCGCTTGTCGATCGCGAGGTCGGCCATATGCTCGGCGAGACCGAATCGCAAGTGCAACGCGCCGGAATGACTTTTGAAGCCTACCTAAAAGACGCCGGAAAAACCGAGGACGAACTGCGGTCGGATTATCGTGCCGATGCGCAAATCCGGGTCAAAGGCACGCTCCTGATCGAAGCCGTCGCAAAGGCGGAAAACATCGCGGCGACCCCGGCCGACATAGCGGAAGAATTGACTGCCCTGGCGCGTCAATACGGCCAGCCGATCGATCAGATCCGAAAATCGCTCGGAAATAACGTCGTTTCACTCATGGACGGGATCGTGCGCAACAAGACGCTTGAGTTCCTCATCGACAACGCCAAGGTTGTCGATAAGAAATAAGGGCCGGCAAGCAACTCTTATTGCAGCGTCGTAGTCTATACGACGGAGCAGCAGCAAAGACAGAAGAGGAGTGGGGTGCATCCGGCAGGCGAAACGCCCGTTCGGCGAGGCAGAACCCAGGAATCTTCGTTGGATATTTGAGGATGAATAAATAATGGGTCATTTGGTTCCGATGGTCGTCGAGCAGAGCGCGCGCGGAGAACGCGCGTACGACATCTACTCGCGCCTACTCAAGGATCGCATCATTTTCGTCGGCGGTCCCATCGACGACAACTTGGCGAACCTCGTGATCGCGCAGTTGCTATTTCTTGAAAAGGAAGATCCCGAGAAGGACATCGACATGTACGTCAACTCCCCGGGAGGAAGCGTCACGGCCGGCCTCGCGGTATTCGACGCCATGCGATTCATCAAACCCGACGTGGCCACCATTTGCATGGGAATGGCCGCCTCGATGGGCTCGGTACTCTTAACCGGCGGGGCCGCGGGCAAGCGGTACTCGCTGCCCCACTCCAAGATCCTCATCCATCAGCCCTGGGTGTCACAGATCGGCGGACAGGCAACCGACGTCGAGATAGCCGCGCGCGACCTCATCGCCACGCGCCTCACGATCGCGAAAATCTACGAAACCACGACGAAAAAGCCGATCGAGCAGATCCTCAAAGACATCGACCGCGACTACTATATGACTTCGCAAGAAGCCAAGGATTACGGGATAATCGACCACGTTATCGAAGACCGTCTAGCCTTGCCGACGCCGGCTTAAGCCGAGAAGGACGCCCGTACTCCATGTTTCGTTTCGGAGACGAGAAAGGTCAACTCAAGTGCAGCTTCTGCGGCAAATCGCAAGAGCAAGTGCGCAAGTTGATCGCTGGTCCGGGCGTCTACATTTGCGACGAATGCATCGAGCTTTGCAACGAGATCATCGAAGAAGAACTCTATAAGAACGTCGATGAGAACTTGCGGCTGCGCAATATTCCAAAGCCGAAAGAAATCAATCACATCCTCAACCAGTATGTGATCGGCCAGGAACGCGCGAAAAAATCGCTTGCGGTCGCGGTGTACAACCACTATAAGCGCATTAACGCCGGCGGTACCGGCGGTGCCGACGAAGTCGAGCTGCAGAAGTCGAACATCCTGTTGGTCGGGCCGACCGGCAGCGGGAAGACGTACCTCGCGCAAACGCTGGCGAAGATTCTCGACGTGCCGCTCGCCATGGCCGACGCAACGTCGCTGACCGAGGCGGGATACGTAGGAGAAGACGTAGAGAACATTCTCCTCAAGCTCATTCAAGCCGCGGACTACGACGTAAAGCGCGCGGAAAAAGGCATCGTTTATATCGACGAAATCGATAAAATCGCCCGCAAGAGTGAGAACCCGTCGATTACGCGCGACGTTTCGGGCGAGGGCGTGCAACAGGCTCTGCTCAAGATTCTCGAAGGGACGACGGCAAACGTACCGCCCCAAGGCGGCCGCAAGCACCCGCACCAAGAATTCATCCAAATCGATACGACAAACGTGCTGTTTATTTGCGGCGGAGCTTTCGACGGGCTCGAGCGAATCATCGAATCTCGCGTCTCGGCAAACAACATGGGTTTCCGCGCCATGCCCGAGGGCAAGAAAGACGTCCACACGGGAAAGTTGCTTCAGCAGTTAATGCCCGAGGATCTTTTGAGATTTGGACTGATCCCCGAGTTCATCGGCCGCTTGCCGATCGTCGTGACGCTTGATGCGCTCGACGAACTCGCGCTGCGCCGCATCCTCACGGAGCCGCGCAACGCCCTCGTTCGTCAGTTCCAGAAAATTATGAACATGGACGGCGTCGAGCTGCAATTCACGAAAGATGCGCTCGTCGCGATCGCAACCAAGGCTCAGGGCCGTAAGACCGGCGCGCGCGGGCTGCGTTCGATTTTGGAAGAGACGATGCTCGACGTCATGTACGATCTCCCATCGCTCCAAGGCGTCAAAAAATGCATCATCAACAAAGACGTGATCGATAAAAAAGAAGCGCCCGCGCTCATCTATCAAGAGCAAAAGAAAGAGCCGGCGTAGGAGTTTATCCTGGGGATGTATCCAACGGCGGCTTCGCCTGCGAAGGCCGGGGGCGGACGACCGAAACCTTGTCCAATAGACGAGCGGGTATGCCCCCAACCATCGCGTACGGCGGCACATCATCGGTAACGACCGCACCGGCCGCTACGACCGCGTTATGGCCGATGCGCACCCCGGGAATGACGATCGCTCCGGAATAGATCAACACGTTGTCCTCGATCACGACCGGCGCCACATCCACGTGGATCGGCCCCGAAGCCGGTGCGTCGCGGTCGATACGCCGGCCCTGTTGCGTGGTGACGTGTACGTGGGCCCCAAGGTGAACGTTATTTCCAATCGTCAAGCCCCCGCCGCCCCAGAGCACGCAATACGGGCCAATCTCCACATCGTGACCGATTTTGATGAACCCCTTGCGGTCGTTGACCGTGCTTGGATTCAGGTAGGCCCCGTAGTCGATAAAGAGGTTGTCGCCGATGTGGATCCGGTCGCTCCCACGCACGACCACGCCCCCGGCGAAGGTAACGTGGTCTCCGAGTGCGGCTCGTCCCCGGGCGTCGGAGAGGGCCGTCTCAGCAGCCTTGAGAAGTTGGCGGGCCGTTCCCGGCAAACGATCAAAGAGGTTCACCCTTGATATATACCCTGAGCTCCTGCCCTCTTACTTGTGCCTCGTGGGGCATTGGTCCGGGGCCGTCCAGCCCAACGGCGATTGAGCGGCCTGAATCTCGTGGCGGCGAGCGTGAATCCCGTACGATTTACCTATGCATGCTGGCCACCTCGCGGTTTTTGCGCTCGTGAGTTCCTTTTGTTGCGCGCTCCATATGGAACGCTTAGCAGGGTGCTGACCTCAGCCCGCAGCCGCCTCGGAGCCACGCAGGTTTTTCGGCACCCGGCTGGGGTGGTTTGATCGATGGCGATGATTTCCACCAAAGTCAGGGGCATCAGGCCGCTGCTCCGGGCCGGGCTTCTCGTCGCCGATTGCGGGCTCGTGGCGCTTGCCTGTGTCGTCGCCCCGAGAATCGGAGACATCCATTCGGCGAACCTGGAACAGCTCGCGATAATGGGCGCGATCATTCTGGTCGTGGGGTCGTACGTCCAGTTTCGTTTCGAAAGCGCTCGCACGTTCGATTTTCACGACGTGGTCCGACTTTCCGTAGGGGCGCTCGGCGGTGCTGCCCTTGCGCTCATCTTCGAGCAATTCAACACGCCGCTCGCGCACGGTTCCGGGCGCCTTGTCGTGATCGTGGCGATGCTCTCGTTTGTTTTGCGCATGTTTTCACGCATCAGCTTGGTTACGTTGCGCATGTGGTGGATCACTCGCCGGCCCAATGCCAATCGCTGCTTGATCGTCGGAGTCGGCATAGCCGCGCATCAAGTCGCCAAAGCAATTCAAGAAGACCGCAATATGCCGATGATCGTGATCGGCTGTGTTGAGGACGGCATAAGCGAACGCCGCATCGACGGGGTGCGCCTGCTCGGTAAGCTCCCGCAACTTCCCGAACTCATCGTATCGCGAAAGATCGACAGCGTTATCGTGGCGATTACCGGCGCGCCGCTTCCGTTGATTAACCACATCAAGGAGCTGTGCATGGAGGTGCCCGAAGCGCAGCGCCCGACGGTCAACGTCGTGCCCGACGCTTCGGAGTTGCTGAGCGACCGCGTGACCATTTCGCGCATACGCGACATTCGCATTGAGGACGTGCTCGAGCGCGAGCCCGTCGTGATCGACACCGTCGCCGTTCGCCCGCATCTGGAAGGCCAGACGGTTCTCGTCACGGGCGCGGGCGGATCGATCGGCAGTGAAATCTGCCGCCAGATCGCAACGTTCGAACCGGATCAGCTCCTGCTGCTCGGCCACGGCGAGAACAGCCTGTTCAACATCGAACAGGAGCTTCGCGAGAAATATAAGTTCACGCGCACGAAAATGATCCTCGCCGACGTCGCCGACACGAGCGCGATCCGTAACGTCTTCATGACATACCGCCCTCGCGTGGTGCTGCACGCCGCTGCGCACAAACACGTGCCGATTGTCGAGGGAAATATCTGCGAAGCGATCCGCAATAATGTCGTCGGTACAAAGGTCGTGGCTCTCGCCGCCGCCGCCGCCGGCGTTGCCAAATTCGTGCTCCTTTCGACCGACAAAGCAGTAAATCCGACGAGCGTGATGGGCGCGACCAAACGGATGGCGGAGTTGATCTGCCAGTCGTTTGCGGGCGGTTCGGCCACCGAGTTCGTTTCCGTCCGCTTTGGGAACGTGCTCGGAAGCCGCGGCAGCGTTATTCCGATTTTTAAGGCACAGGTACAATCGGGCGGTCCGGTTACGATCACGCATCGCGATATGGTGCGGTACTTCATGACGATTCCCGAAGCCGTTTCGCTCGTGCTCCAGGCGATGTCCATGGGACTCGACGGCGAGGTTTTCGTACTCGACATGGGAGCGCCCGTGAAGATTCTTGAGCTTGCCCAGCAAGTGATTCGCCTCTCGGGCTTCGAGCCGTACCGCGATATCGACATCGTCGAGAAGGGCATTCGCCCCGGCGAGAAATTGTTCGAAGAGATCCTCACAGATGGTGAAGGGTTCACCCGTACGAGCCACGAGCGCCTGTTCATCGCGAAGCAGCAACGTTTGGATTACGCGCGCCTCAACGACGGTGTCGAGCGTTTGCGCGCATCGGTACGACGCAGCGACGTGCGCGCCGGCGTCGACATTCTCAGAGAATTCGTTCCGGAGTTT
>JBDTFK010000236.1:0-6141 GCA_039937995.1 Vulcanimicrobiaceae bacterium
ACTTGGTCACTTCGAGCGCCAGCGGAATCGATCCCGACATTAGCCCCGAAGCCGCGTACTATCAAGCTCCGCGCGTGGCAAACGCTCGCCATCTGCGCGTTGCGCTCGTCGACGGCCTCATCGCAAAATCAATCCAACCACGCACTCTCGGGATCCTAGGCGACCCCCATATCAACGTCCTCACCCTAAATCTCGCTCTAGACAACCTGCATTAGCTTTCGCTTAAGATCGGCGAAGTGCCGGGCGAAATCAGGCGTCTTCGTCGTCGGCTTCGGGGGCGCTCGGGTTAGGGCGAGCGAGTACGATGAGTTCGCGTGCGCCGGCGTCGAGCAGACGGCGCGCGAACGCGCTGCGAGCCGGCCAGCGCGGCGTACGGTGAGTTCCCCCGACCGCGACGACGGTTTCCGGACGCTTGCGCGCAACATCGAGCAGAGCCGTGGCCGCGTCGTTCGCGCGCGTATTTATCCACTCCGCATTGATCGTGCGGGCGATGCGCTCGTATTCCGCGACTTGCTTTTCGTCGACTCTGTCGCGCTCTTCGGCGATATGCGCGATACCGAAATCGACCTCCAGGCGCGCCGCAAGACGGCTCGCCTTACGCACGAGCAGCATATCCTCGGCGCGGCCGACGACGCTGAGCAGCAGTCTGCCGAATGGAGAACGTATCCGTTCGCGCGTTTCAGCGCGCAACGTTTCGCGGATCGCAAGTTCGCGCAGCGACGCAAGGTTGTCGATGCGAAAAAAATTCGAAAGGGCGGCTTCGATCCTCTCGCGCGGGTAGATTTTTCCCGCGCGAAGCCGCTCCCGCAACGTCTCCGGTGAGACGTCGACCAAAATGACCTCGTCGGCAATCGGTAAGATGCCGTCCGGGAGCGTCTCGCGGACGACAGTTCCGGTCAGGCGGTAGACGGCGTCGCTCAGCGCTTCCAAGTGCTGTACGTTGAGCGTGGTTATCACGTCGATTCCGGCTCGCAAGAACGCGAGGACATCCAAGAAGCGTTTCGGCGCGAGCGACCCCGGCGCGTTCGTATGAGCGAGTTCGTCGACAAGTACCACGCGAGGCTTCCGCTGAAAAATCGCTTCGCGATCCATCTCCGTGTAAGTGATGTCGCCGCAGACGGTAGCTTTCCGATGCACGATCGGCAAATCGCCGATCATCGCTTCGGTCTCCGCGCGCTTGTGTGTTTCCACCAGTCCGATAACGACGTCGACTCCGTCGGCTTTAAGCTGTGCGCCGCGATCGAGCATCGCAAACGTTTTGCCCGCGCCGGCTGCAGCGCCGAGATAGACGGTCAGTTTTCCGTAGCCGACTTTCAAGCGATCCCCGAGCGTTCCCGAGAGCGGCGTCGTAAACGCGGATTGTTCCAAATACGTTTGCGCCGCGTCGACGATGAAAATGTCGCGCTCGACAGGTGCGTTCACCAGCTTTTGCGCCATTTTCCCCTGCGGAAGTGCAACCATGGATGCGCGAATCGAATGGAAATCGATCTGTTGGGGATCTTGAGCGGGCAATAGATCGGCGTTGTGCGAGGCGGCGAGCCGCTCAAGTGCATTCGTGTCGCAAACGCGATACGGCAAGATTTCCAACGCGAGGTCGAGCGTCATGGCAACCGGTGCTGCGCGATCGAGAAACCGCGAGGCGTCGAAGCCTGAGGGAACGACCGCGACTGCCGTTGATGCGTTCGCTGCGGATAAAATTGGAATCGTCAAGTCGTCGATCGTGCGCAGAAGAAGCTCGCGCAACATGATCAAGGTCGCCTCTTTGAACGCTCCATTGTCGGCCCGCGCAATATCCTCTTCGCGCACGATTTTCCCCGCGTGCAAACGCGCGCGGAGCAATTTTACGGAGGCGTCGAGCGCGATCACCTCATCGGCCGCTTTGAGAAACGAAAGCGGTACGATTTCACGAATGGAATACCCGATTAGGGCTTCAGCTGTGGCCGACACGGTTTCGAGGTGCGCGATATTGAACGCGCTGAGCACGCTAATGCCCGCGTCGCGTAGCGCTAGCGCGTCTTGCCAACGTTTCCCGTTCAGGCTTTGCCCTAAATTGCCGTGTGCGACCTCGTCGAGCAGAATGACGTCAGGCTTTTCGGCGAGCGCCGCTTCCAGATCGAACTCTTCCAACGTAAGCCCTGCGTTTTGCACCTTGCGAGGTGGAATTTGCGCGAGACCCTCGCTAAGACGTTGCAAGTCGGGGCGTTCTTTGGTTTCAATCCACCCGATCGCGACGCGCTTGCCCGCCGCGGCGAGGCGCTTTCCATCGGCAAGCAGCCGTCGCGTTTTCCCGGCTCCGGGAGCGGCCGCGATATACACGACGAGTCGTGCGTGCTCACCGAATTCGCGCAGCAATTCCTCCGGCGATCGCCGGCGTTCGCCGTGGTGGGTATCCAGTGGTCGGTCCATGTCGTCTTCGACGCTTCGTCGGCGCCGCAGGCAAGCCTACGGGCGGCGCGAAGGCGTTGACCGTGATACCGGGCGTTTGTTACGGATTGTTCCTTTTGGTGTGGATACTCGATCTGCTTACGCCGCAAGCGTTCGTTGTTTCGATCCTCCTGAGCGGTCCCATCGCGCTTTCGACACTCGCGCTGCAGACGCGATTGACGCTGCAATTGATGATTTTTGCCGAGATCGGGAACGTCATTGCCGGGTACGTCAACGGCGCGCAGGCGGGTTATGCTTGGGACGCCGTCGCGCTTGGAAACCGGGCGATCTCGGCGGCCGCCTTTGCGCTCGTAGGCGCGCTGACGATTCGCGCACAGACCAATGCACGGCGAGCGGGTGAGGCCGGTGAACGCGAGCGCGCGGCCGAGCGCGAGCGACAACTTAGGGTGGCGATGGACCACGTACGCGCTAGCCTCAACGTAGAGCTCGTCATGCGCAGCGCGGTGCGAGAGGCGGCGAACCTTACCAACGCGCCTCGCGTAACCCTCGGGGTGAGGGCCTCGACGCTGGAACTTCCCGATAGTTACGAAATGCTTTCGGGCGATGCCGACGTTACGGTTCGGCGCGCGCAACTTTCGCCCGCGATATCCTCGTTCGCAGAGCGTGCCCGCGAGAGCGGGCGTATCGTTACCGTCGACCTCGACGATCCCCTCGGCCGCATGGTGGGCGAGAACGCCTTTGTCTCCGCATTCGAGGTGGATGGCCTTGAATTCATATTGACGATCGGGTGGGGCGCCGCCGCTCCGAGCGCGCAAGAGCGCGAAGTCGTGCAGGCGTTCGTCGACAATCTCAGCGTCGCGCTGGTCCACGCGCGGCTCTTTATCCGGCTTTCCGAACAAAACGTGCAAATTACCGAGCAAAGAAATACCCTGCAGGCGCGCGGCGATATTATTCGCGACATCGTCTACGCGCTCGCGCACGACCTGCGAACCCCGCTCACCGCCGCCGACGTCACGATGAGACAAGCCCTGCGAGGTTTGTATGGGACGTTGCCCGATCGCTATCGGGAAATCTTGAAGACCTCGGTTGCGTCGAACGCAGAGATTCAGGGGCTCGTCGAAACGCTCTTACTCGTGGCGCGCTACGAGGCGGGTGAGGACTCGCAAGTAAAACGCGTGGAAAGCGTCGGGCCGCTCATCGAACGCATCGCATCGGAGTTACGCCCACTAAGTGAAGCCGCCTCGATCCGCTTGGAGACGGTCTTTTTGGAGCGAGGTGCCGCCGTGGTCGTCGACGGCGCCGAAGTGCGCAGGGCGGTGATCAACTTGGTTGCCAATGCGATCGAGGCGACCCCCGCGAACGGGTGCATTAAAATCGTCGTTTCGACGAAGGGCGACAGCGTGCTTATCGAGGTGCTGGACGACGGCTACGGCGTACCGAGCGAACGCCGGCCGTCGCTTTTCCAACGATTCGGAGGAACGCGCGTGGGCGGCGGTACGGGCCTCGGCCTGTACATCGTACGCCGGATCGCCGAGAAATATGGCGGACGCGCGGGTTACGAACCGCGCAATCCCGCCGGCAGCCGCTTCTTTTTCGAACTTCCGAAAGCCGAAAAAATCGTATGAATGAACGCACTCGTGTTGTCGTCGTTGAAGACCACGCCCTTACGCGAGCCGGCATCGTAACGGCGCTCTCCGATGCGTTCGACGTGTGCGGCGAAGCAGCCGACGGTATTTCGGGCCTCGAAACCATCCTCGCAATACAGCCGGGTGTCGCGGTGATCGATTTGGGGCTTCCGGGAATCGACGGCGTCGAATTGACCCGGCAAGTACGCGAGAAAGCGCCGCAAACGCGCGTCGTCATCGTCACCATGATCGACGTCGAGGAAGAAGTGCTCGCAGCGCTTGCCGCCGGCGCCGATGCATACTGCTTGAAATCATCACCGGTCGAAACGCTCGTTGACGCGGTGCGAATCGCCGCCGAAGGGGGCGCCTATTTCGACCGGCGGATAGCGCACGTCGTACTCGCGCGCTTTTCGGGCAAACGATCGACTCCCGGCGATTCGTCGCCGTTGACGCCGCGAGAAACGGACGTGTTGCGGCTCATCGCCGATGGAAAAGCGAATTCAGAGATCGGGACGGAGTTGCACATGGGGTTGGGAACGGTCAAGGGTCATATCCGCGATATTTTGGAAAAACTCTCGGCCGCGGACCGCACGCAGGCAGCCGTTACCGCGCTGCGCCGAGGTCTCATTTAACCGCTAGTGCGATTGCCGGAAAACCCGAAAAGTGCCTGCAGTTTGTCGGACGCACCGTTCTTGGCGACGGCGACGATCCGATCGCCCGCGCATAATTGCGTATCGCCTGTTGGGATCACCATTTCGTCTTGCGATTCGCGTTCGATCGCGACGAGGACGCAATTGCGCGGTAGTGAGATTTCGGCCAGGCGAGTACCGGCCACCGGCGAGTCGGCCGGAATTGCGATGCGGACCAGGCTAAGATTTCCCTTACCGAACATGTGCATCGTCTCGAGCGCCGACGAATAACTCGCGGCGTTAACGTGTTCGTTTAACACGTCGAGGATAATTTCGGTCGACGATATGACCGTGACGGGGTCTGCAACATCGAGTGAGAGGAAAATTTCCTTGTTGCGCGGGTTGTTCACGCGTGCGATGCATCGCGCATGCGATTTCTTTTTCGTGAGCAGAACGACGACGAGGTTGTCTTCATCGTCGCCGGTGTCCGCTACGACGACGTCGGCGCGCGCCACGCCCGCCGCTTCCAGCACGAACGGGTCGCATCCGTCCCCAATGACCGTTACCTGACGGTCGATCAGCACGTCGAGGGCTTTAGCTTTCTTCTCGGCCTTCTCGACCACGACGACTTCGTGACCTTGATTGATGAGCGCGCGAGTCAGATACGACCCGACTTTGCCGCCTCCCACGATAAGAATGAACATTCGAGCTTATCTACGCCGTCTTTACTTGCGATACAGCGTCGGCAAAGAGTTGAGCAAATTCGCTGATTGCCTCCGGAGCGACGATTGCATTGATTTCGTCGCCCGCCTCAAGAATCAGGTCGTTTGAGGCCACGAGCACGCTCGTCGGGCCGCGCCGGACGGCCGCGATGCGAATCCGGCCCGGATTTTCGATAGCGGCGATCGTTTTGCCGGCGTCGCTCTGCGTGATTACCGCAGAAAGCGAGGTGACCTTTCCATAGTTGAACGAGTGCGCGGGATCCCACGGCGCGTCCATCAAGGTATCGCGAATGAGTTTCGCGCCTTCGGTCGTCGGAACTACCGTCTCGATGCCGAGCTCCCGATACATCTGCCCGCGGGGCGGATCGTAGATGCGCGCGACGATGCGCTTGATTTTAAACATGCGCTGCGCGATCAACGAGGCCATAATATTGCGATTGTCACCGTCGGTAACGGCCACGAATCCATCGGCCGACGCCGCGCCGGCGCGTTTGAGAACATCGTAATCGATGCCGGTGCCGACAACGACGTGTCCTTTAAATTTATTCCCCAGGCGTTTGAACGCGGCGGGGTTTTCGTCGACAACGATGATTTCGTGACCATCCGCGTCGAGGAGTTTCGCAAGTGCAGAGCCGACGCGTCCACACCCGACGATAAGGTATCTCATGGGCAGCGTATGGGTTCCAGCGGACCGGGTTTTCCCCTGGCGGCAGGAGCTCGAACTGAAGCTCAGAATTAGCGGGAGTTTTGTCGGGGCGTGGCTCAGCTTGGTAGAGCGCT
>JBDTFK010000237.1:0-3390 GCA_039937995.1 Vulcanimicrobiaceae bacterium
GCAATCGTAGGATTCACCGCACTACGTCAATACGGCGAAGCCCTAGCCCGCTACGATCCCGTGTAATCCGGCTAGACGGTTTGCGGTGCGCCTGCTGCAGCGAGTTTTTCCACCATCGCGCGATTGAATTGCGCCATGTCTTCACCGCCGCGCGTGCTTACCCAGTTGGAATCTTGCACCGTCGGCTGATCGCGGTAGAGGCCGCCCGCGTTGCGGATATCGTCGGCGATCGAATGAGCGCCGGTAACTTGCCGTCCGCGCACCAGCTGCGAGGAGATCAACACCTGCGCTCCGTGGCCGACCGAAAACATCGGTTTCTTCGCCGTGTCGAACTCCCGGACAAAACGCTGCACCTCTTTGTCGGTGCGAATGCGGTCCGGCGACGTTCCACCCGGGATGAGCACTCCGTCGAAATCTTCGGCGGTGCAGTCGGCAACCAGCTCTTCAGCTTTTGCCGCTTGCCCGTTTTCAAGTCCGCGTTTCCCTTGGATCGACCGGCGCGAACGCTCGTCCAATCCGACAATTGTCACAATAGCGCCGGCTTCTTCCAGCGCTTTACGCGGCTCCGTTAAATCCGCTTCTTCGAACCCATCGCCGATTAGCGCGGCGATTCGCTTGCCATCCAGTCCTTGCATCGTTTCCGCCGATTCGATGACCGGGCTACAGTGTCCCACCCGTGTGCTGTACGGCCGTTCGGAGCAGGTAGGCCATCTCCAATTCGAGCTTCCCAAGCGGGTCGAGAAGCTCGTCGTCGCCGAGCGCCTTGATCGCAAGATTGCGCTTGGTCATGTCGCCTTCAGGCACTTGGTGGCGTGGATTGATCTCGCGCATGTAGATACGAGCCGTGTAACGGATCGGACCCTCGGGCAAAAAGTAGAGCGGATCGAGGCCGAACGCATACGCGTTGAGCGACAGGATCGAGGTCTTTTGTAAAAATTCGATCGGGCGAGAGCGCAGCGCGTGCGCGATGCGCGCCAGAGCAGAAATGCCGATGCGCTCCGAGCCGTCGAGAATAGCCGCGATCGTTTCGAGCGGCAGCTCCGTCATCTCGGCCAGTCGCCCGTGACTCACCTCGCGCTCAGCGGCCAGGGCGGAAAGCGCGGCGCCGAACGCCGAGCCGCCCGCGGTACCCACACGACCGTCCCAGGATGGTTGTTCGTTCATATGTTTCCGGTTGGTTCGCTGGAGATGAGAACGCTACCGTTCTCGACTCGCACTTCGAAGCGCGGGACACTCGCAAAATCTCCGAGCGTCATCTTTCCACTTCGCACGTCGAAGCACCATGCGTGCCACGGGCATGTCACGAACGGCCCCTCGAGATAGCCGTCGGCGAGCGGACCACCCTGATGCGGACAACAATTTTCGATTGCGTAGATTGCGCCGTCGACGTTAAAAATCGCCACTTCGTAGCGCCCGGCGGTGACGGACACACCGCTCCCGGGTTGCACGTCATCGAGCGAGGCGACCCTCAGTAGAGCGATGTGATGAGGCCTCCGTCGATCGCAATCGTTTGTCCGTTTATGTAGCTCGCGGATTCGCCGCACAGAAACGCGACCATCGGCGCGAATTCTTCCGGCGACGCGACACGCCCCGCGGGAACGTCGTCGCGCGCGGCTCGTTGGATCGCTGCGTCGTCGGGGTAGAGCCGGCGCAGCCGGTCGGTAAGCACGCGACCGGTGGCAATGGAGTTCACCGTGACCCCGTCGCGCGCGACTTCGATCGAGAGCGTTTTGAGCGCGGCCACGAGCGCGACGCGAAAACTATTTGAGAGCGCGAGAGTGGGAATCGGTTGCTTCACCGAGGAGGACGTTAAAGCGACAATGCGACCCCATCGCTTTTGCCGCATCGACGGAAGCACCCCGTTTACCAACTGCAGCATGTTGCGCAGCACGGTGCGGAAACCGTCATCCCAGTCATCGAGCGAGAGTTGCGTGAACGTTCCCGGTTTTGGGCCACCGCCGTTCGCCACGAGAATCTCAACGGGGCCGAGATCGTCGCGAACGCGTTGCAACAACAATTGCACGCTCGCCGGATCGTGCAAATCGACGTCATACGCACGCGCGCCGGACGCGCCGCGCTCGAGGGCGGCTTTCGCGACCGACTCCAAACGCTCGCGACGGCGCGCGGCGACGGCGATTTTGACGCCCTCCGCTGCGAGAGCCAGCGCTACCGCTTCACCGATGCCGGCGCTCGCGCCGGTAACCAGTGCGACCCGCCCGCGGATATTTAAGTCCATGAAATCACCGTATTCCCGCCGCTGACGATAACGGCCACGCGCTCCCCGCGCTCCGGTGTATACTTCCCGGAAACTACCGCCGCGAATGCGGCCGCACCGCCCGGCTCGGCGACGATCCGGACGCTGTCCCAAAGGGCCTTTCGGGCGGCCAGAATCTCGTCGTCGGTGACGAGGATCGCGCGCTCGACGTAACGCGCGGCAATTTCGAACGCGAGATCTCCGACGCGGCGCGGAGCGAGCGAATCGCTTGCAATGCTTCCTGCCGGAGCATCGACGGGCTCCCCCGCTGCGATCGCCGCAGCCAGCGTCGGCGCGCCTTCCGGTTCGACTGCAATGACCTTCGCACGACCCGCATACCAGGCGGCGATCCCGCCGATCAAACCTCCGCCGCCTACGGCGACGAGCACCGTATCGACGCTGCCATAGCGCTCCTCGAGTTCTTTTCCAAGCGTCCCTTGGCCGAGCAGTGTTTCAATTTGATCGAAAGCATGCACGCGAAGCGCACCGGATTCTTGCGCGAACGCGTCGCTTGCCGCAAGCGCATCCGCGTAGCGCTCTCCGACCACGGCGAGATCCGCACCGTACTCTTGGATTCGCGCAATCTTTGCGGGCGATGACACCACCGGTACAAAAATCTTACATGGGACGCGTAGCGTCATTGCCGCATACGCAACGGCCGCGCCGTGATTGCCGCCCGAGGCGGCGACGACGCCGGCCGCCGGGATGGTGCGCGACAACAGGTTGGCAAACGCGCCGCGCGTTTTGAACGAGCCCGCGTGCTGCATCGATTCGAGTTTTAGCGCCACCCCTTCCGCATCGATGACGGGCGTGCGCCGGATATACGCATCGATCGACGCATCGGTCCGCGCGATGCGCTCGGGCGTTACCTGATCGAAAATCGGCGACATCAGTAGGGAACACCGACTGCAGCGCGAGCGCTGCGCAATGCGTTCGCGTACCAGAGAAATTCGCCGAAAAACTCCGAAGCGTGCGCTCGCGTTTCGGGATCAAGCGGTTCTCCGTCCTCGCGGAACGTATCCTGGACTTTTGGTATCGGCAGGAGCGACGGAATCGTAACCATTCCCATTTCGGCAAGCGTCATCCTCAACTGCATCGCAGCGCGAACGCCGCCGAACCGTCCGTTCGAATAGCAA
>JBDTFK010000238.1:0-25736 GCA_039937995.1 Vulcanimicrobiaceae bacterium
GATTGGCCGCGGGCGTTCGCACAAGTGCAACGTCGAGATCGTCATCGCTTGCGACCACCTTCGCGGGCGCACGTCGCCGGTTGTCGATCGTGATCCGCAGGTCCCAGGCGCCTTTAACCGCGTGCGCGACGGTAAGAATATCGCTGCCCCATTTTCCGGTCGCAACGACGGTTCCGCTGGCGTACGCCTCGTCGTAAGCGTCGCGCTTGTGTTCGGGGGGAACTTTCATGGTCAGGAGCACGACCGAGGGACGTATCGCGCGTACGTTGCGAACGAACGCGTCGCCGGAACGGGCGCAGGCGACGCACGTGATCGACGCGAGGAAAAGCGCAACGGTTCGGCATCGCATGGGATTGCGACGCGTTCGCTATTGCGACGGAACGCTCCGCTCCGCGATTGCCGCGCGCAGTTCCCCTATTCCGGCGCCGGTGCGCGCGCTTACGAACAAGGCACCGGCCTCCGACGGAAGTTCGGCCGCCGCGTCGGTCTTGTTGAATACCAGTAAGGAAGGAGTTGCGTCGAGTTCGAGATCGGTCAAAATTGCGTTGACCGCATCGCGCTGTCGCGGCCAATCGGGATTCGAGGCATCCAGAACGTGAATCAGCAGGTTGGCTTCGCGTAGCTCTTCGAGTGTGGCGCGAAACGCGTTCACGAGATCCTTCGGTAGATCGGTGATGAACCCGACGGTATCCGCCAGGCGCACGTATCGCCCGGGCCCGAGATACGCACGCCGCACTGTGGGGTCCAGGGTTGCAAACGGTTCATCCGCGACCAGCGCGTCGGCGCGCGCAAGAACGTTGAGTAACGACGATTTGCCGACGTTGGTATAGCCGACGAGAGCGACGAGGGGCTCGCGATGCGGTGCCGCACGGCGAGTACTTCGGGCGGAGCGCACGTCATCCAACTGCCTGCGCAGCACACTGACGCGCGTTTGGATTCGGCGGCGGTCGACTTCAAGCTTCGTTTCACCGGGGCCGCGGGTTCCGATGCCGCCTCCCAGACGCGAGAGATCGGTACCGGTGCCGATTAAATTAGACTGCCGGTATCGAAGTTGCGCGAGTTCGACCTGAAGCTTCCCCTCGCGGCTGCGCGCGTGGCGCGCGAAGACGTCGAGGATGAGCATCGTGCGGTCGACGATCGGAACGTGAATCGTGCCTTCTAGGTTCTTGCGCTGGCGCGGTCGCAGATCGTCGAGAAACAGCACCATCGTCGCGTCGAGCTCTTTCACGCGGGCCGCAATTTCCGCAGCCTTGCCGCTACCGACCAGCGTTGCCGGATCGACGCGTTCCCGGCGTTGCACGATGCGATCGACGATACGCGCGCCCGCGGCTTCGGCGAGCGCAACGAGCTCCAGCAATTCGGGCTCGACCGGCCGCCGCGGGTTGTTCGTATCGACCGCGACAACGATTGCGCGCTGTTCGGTTATTTTGCCAGGGGTGTCAAACGTTCGATGAGCCAGCGGAGTCCCTCATTGTAACGTGGGCCAGGGCGAAAGAGCGCGTTCGCCGCGCGCGTATCGGTAACGATGAAAACGTGCCCTTCGCGAACCGCCCGCAAGCTCCGCCACGGTTCGCGATTGAGAACGCCGGGCAAATGAATCTCCGCGGCGGCGACGATCGCGTCGGGATTTGCTCGCACGAGTGCTTCCTCGCTAAATTCGCCCCACGGTTGCGGAAGCCGCGCCGCGTTTGAACCGCCCGCGAGGTCGACGAGATGCCCGAGATACGACGAAGGACCGACCGTCCAAATCGGTCCGGTTCCTAGCGCGAAGAACACCGACGGGCGGCGGCGGAAAGCCCGAGCGCGTTTTTGCAGCCGTGCCGTTTCGTCGCGCAGGCGAGCGATCTCGACACGCGCGCGATCGTCGCATCCCGCGAGAGTCCCAAGCGTCTGAATGCCAACGAAAATATCGTTAAACGTGTCGTCGCGTATCAGTTCGACGCGCACGCCCGCGTGTTGCAACGGTTCGATGAGATGGGCTTGGGCCGGTATCGCGACAACGACGTCGGGATGCAGCGCAACGATTTTCTCCGTATCGACGCTTTGAAAATCCGCCACGCGCGGAACGGACGCCGGCGCCGTCCCCGTGAATTTCGAAACGGCGATCACGCGGTCACCCACACCGAGCGCGTAGAGATCCTCCGCGAGGGACGGCACGAGCGCGACGAAACGGCGCTGCGCCGCCGGAGTCGCGCGGCTGCCTGAGGGCGGCGACGTATGCGCGCAAGCTGCAGCCAAAACGCAGACGAGGGCCGCGACGATTCGAGTGGGCATGGGCAGGTGCGTTTCGCCGCGTGTGCCAATCTCGCCCGTCCAGGTTTGCGCGTGGGAAGCCGGTGAGACACCGGCACGGTCGCGCCACTGTAAGCGGGGAGCCGCATCGAAGCCACTGCGGAGAAATTCGCGGGAAGGCCCGACGCACGAGCAATGCTCTAGGCAACGATCCGCGAGTCAGGATACTTCACGCAAGCCTTCGTTCTCGCCACTTCCTCGCATGAAGGAAAGGAACATAGGCACGATGGCCACGAGGCACATGCTGCGCGCACTCTGCGCCGCGGCGATCTTTTTCGCTCCCGCATTCCCTGCGTTTGCGGGCTCAATCGCAACGCCGTCTCCCTCCCCTGCAACGCTGCCGGAAATCGTCCACGTCGTTACCTCCGACCGTTCGGACGAAACGTTGCATAACGCGACGCGCACGACCTACGTCGTCGGACGCGATGAGATCGCGCGGCGCGGTTTCCGGACAGTCGGCGACGCGCTCGCGATTCTACCGGGCATCGAGATGACGCGTTACGGGCCGATCGGACAAAACGTCTCCTACGGAATTCGTGGAAGCAGTTCATCTCAAGTGCTCGTTCTTATCGACGGCGTTCCCGCGCCGGGCGAGTTCGCGAATTCCGTGCAGTTGGGCACCCTCTCGACGGTGGGCGTTCGCCGTATCGAAGTCGTTGAAGGCGGCGGCTCGACGCTTTACGGAACGGGCGCCGTCGGAGGCACGATCAACATCATTACCGACGCGCAGTACGCGCCGACGGGTGCGACGCTACGATACGGATCGTTCAACGACCGCGAATTCCGGCTTGATGCTCACGGCGTGAGCTTCGAACGCGTCGTCGCGGACAATGCCTTCGCGCTGCCGGCGAGCCCCGGCAACCCCACCATCCGCGATAACAGCGATGACGAAACGACATCGGCCCGCTTCGGCATGGATCGCAAAATCGGCGCGCTCGGGGCGGCGTTTCGCGCGGGTATCGAGAGCGACCACCTTGGCGCCGCCGGGCTCTACCCGTACCTTTCGCCGACGAGTCGCGAAAACGACGTGAATGTGGTGGGTTCGGCCGCGTTTTCGCTAGACCGCGCGCAGTCCTCGACGAGCGTGCAACTCGCCGGGTCGCGACAGCAGCTCGCGTTCGCATGCGACGTTGTAAACGATGCGAACTGCTTTTTCCCCGTGCAGGCGATCAGCACGGAATCGCGCGTCGACGTGAATTTCCGCAACACCGTTAAGAGCCCGTCGCACCGTTTGATTTACGGCATCGATCTTTCGCGCGGGAATGTCCGCGAAGACAGTGGAGCCGGCACGGCGGCCTCAATCGCGACCGCGGCGCTCGCACAGAGTGCGGCCTACGTGCAGGAAACGCGCGTATTCCGCTTTGGCGATGCGTACGCCGGATTGAGGGGCGAGCGCGACGGCGCGCTCGGGGGCGAGTTTTCGCCGTCGCTCGGCATTCGTGCCGAGGTTGCACGCGATGTCGAACTCAAACTCAACGCCGCCACGGCGTTTCGCGCACCCAATGCGAGCGAACTCTATTTTCCCGGCTACGGTAATCCGGCGCTGCGTCCGGAACGCGCCCGGGTCGGCGACGCGACACTGGTGGACCACCGCGCGATGGGAGGGGTTAGCCTTGGCTGGTTCACCAACACCACGAACGATCTGATCGTGGCACAAATCGTCGGAACCGACTCGTCCGGAAGCCCCGTGTTCCGGCCGGAAAATGTCGATCGCGCCCGTATGCAAGGATTGACGCTCGATGCGCACACCCTGCCTCTGCGCGGAATCGTTGCGGGTCTCACCGTCACCGATCTTTATTGCGCGCAAGACGTCGACGCCCGAGTGCGGTTGCCGAACGATCCCGTCTTCGCGGTGAATCTCGATCTCGTCGTTAACGGTGCGCCACGATCCATTCTCGAGGACGGCGGCATTACCGTACGCGCGGTCGGGCAGCGTTCCGCGTTGAACTTCCAGGCGCCCCTTTTCGCTCAGGCCGGCCCCTACAGCAACGCCGACGCGTTCGTTCGTTTCCGCATCGCCGCGCGAACGCTCCTGGCGCTGCGCGCGTACAATGTAGGCAACGAGCGCTATGCCGAAGTCACGGGTTATCCCATGCCTGGACGCGCGTTCGCCGTGGAGATCACAACGAAGTAGCGATGCCCGTCAAATTCGCAACGCTTGCGCTCTTCACGCTCGTGCTCATGGGCGCGAGCCTGCTCGTCGGCGGAACGCCGCTGCTGCCGCACGATGTTTTCGGAGCTCTGTTTCACCCTAGTCGCGGCGGCGATCTCGGCATCATCGTTTGGCAATTGCGGGTTCCGCGCATCTGCATTGCAGCTGTGGTCGGCGCAGCACTCGCCCTGAGCGGGGCCATGATGCAGGGGATGCTGCGGAACCCGCTCGTCGATCCGTATCTTACCGGCGTAAGTGCGGGCGCGGCTGCCGCAATAGCGATTGCAACGCTGCTCGGTTGGCCCGCGGGCCTATTGCCTGCGCTCGGTTTCCTCGCCGGCATCGGCACGGCGGTTTTCGTTGCGGCCCTAGCGCGCCGGGGCAGCGGCATCGATCCCAACCGTCTGATCCTTGCGGGCATTTCGCTTTCGGCGCTCTTCTCGGCAATCGTTGCGTTTGCAATCGCACGCGCACAATCGGGCGACTACGCCCAGGCGATTCTTTCGTGGTTGGCAGGTTCAATGGCATCGCGCACGTGGCGCGATCTTGCGTTTACGCTGCCCTATCTCGGCGCCGGGGTAGCACTCTCCGCCGTTACTATTCCCGCCCTTAACGCACTGCGCATCGGCGACGTTCGCGCACGAAGCGTCGGCGTTGACGTCGATCGCGCCCAATGGACGATTCTCGCAGCCTCGTCGCTCCTCGCAGCGGCGAGCGTTGCCCTGGCGGGTATCGTCGGCTTCGTCGGATTGATCGTTCCGCACGTAGCGCGGAGAATCGTCGGCTCCGATGCGCGGGCGCTTTTGCCCGCATGCGTGTTTTGCGGCGCGTCGCTGACGGTTTTAGCGGACGCCGTCGCGCGCACAATCGTGGCTCCCTCCGAACTTCCGGTCGGCATATTGCTCGCGTTTATCGGCGTCCCGGCCTTTCTCTATCTCTATCTCCACCGCGAATCGCCGGCATGATCGAACTTCACAACGTCACCGTCGGAATTGCGGGAAGGAGCCTCGTCCGCGGAATCGATCTGTGCATCGGCGACGGAGAGTTCGTCGCAATCTTAGGTGCAAACGGTGTCGGAAAGACGACACTGCTCCGTTCGCTATGCGGTTTGCATCCGGTCAAAACGGGCGAGGTGCGTATCGACGGCACGTCGATTTCCGCTCTTCCCGCGAGCGAACGCGCGCGGCGCGTTGCGTTCGTTACGACCGACGATGCCCTTACGGACGCCTTGACCGTGCGGGACGTCGTTTCGATCGGACGCTTCGCGCACCACCGGTGGTGGCAATGGAGCCCGCGAGGAGATGACGACGGAGCCGTCGACCGGGCACTCGGGGCGGTGCGCATGAGCGACTACGGGAAGCGTCTTTTCGCAACGCTTTCGAGCGGCGAACGTCAGCGTGTGTGGATTGCCATGGGCGTCGCGCAAACAACGCCGGTTCTGCTCCTGGACGAGCCCACGAGTCATCTCGACGTGCGCGTCGCGCATGCGATTCTTGCGCTGTTGCGCGAACTCGCGCGTGCGGGCACCACCGTAGTCTGCGTGCTGCACGATCTCAACGACGCAGCCGCATACGCCGACCGGCTGATGCTTTTGGGCTGCGAGCGGCTGCTCGCGTTCGGTCCGCCGGATGACGTTCTTCGACCCGATTTAGTCGAGAACGCGTACGGTATCGCGATGCACGCGATTTCAACCGACCACGGCGTTCGCATTTTTCCGGTCACCGAATAGCACGGCATAGGGCGCTACGGCCGCGGCACCGTGGGCAATCGGCGATAGTCGCGCCGGATGTCGGCACCGATTACCCATCCCAGTTTCCCCTTTAGCGGTCCGGTGACGATCACGATGCCGACAGCGTCGTCGGGTAGCGCAGCATATTTTGATTGCACGAAATTTCCCACGCAATCGGAAACCGTCGCGCGCGTGCCGGGCGGCGCGAGCAATGCATGGGGCAAGAGCGCCTGCGCTTGGTCCCACGATCCCCCTTGGTACGAACGCATTCGGAAGCGCGAGTCCCAGACGAAGACGTCGGGATCGTCGGTCGTTCCGTAGAGAACGACGCGATCGCCCGAATGCACGCGGCATTCCGCGCACGCAAGCGAGGTCGTGGCGAGAAGCGCCGCAAGCAGCGCAAGCGCAAATCTATTCGCCCGCATCGGCCACCTCGGGATCCCATACGCGGATGGCAAGTACGGCAATGTCGTCACGCGTTCGATTTCCACCGAGTGCGCGCACTTGCGCGACCAATTCGTCGGCCAGGAGTTGCGGTTGGCGGGAACTGCGCGCGATCAAATCCATCGCCCCCGTCTCGTACAATTGCTCGCCGGAGCGGTTTCTCGCCTCGGTCAGGCCGTCCGTGGCCAGCACGACGGTGTCGCCGTTCTCCAGATGTATGGATTTGGTCTCGAACGGCTCCTCCATAACGCCCAGCACGGGGCCGGTAACCGCAAGTTGTTGCACGGTTGAAGAACGGCGCAGAAACGCCGAATCGTGCCCCGCGCTCGCATAACGAAGTTGCAGGGTCTCGGTATCGAGCACGCCGACGAACATCGAGACGAACAAATACGGGTTTTCGACCGTCTGCGCGAAAGCCGTATTGAACTCCGCGAGCATCGCCCCGGGATCACGGCGCCGCAACCCGATGCCGCGGATCGTGAATTTGATGAAGGCAGTTAGGACCGCGGCATCTACGCCTTTTCCGCTGACGTCGGCGATTAGCAGCAACGCCAGCGTGTCGGATAGGCGGTATACGTCGAAAACGTCGCCTCCGACAGCTAAGTGGCTGCTTGCCGACAGATACGCGCTACCGACGTCTGCGTTTGGAAGCGGAACGTGCTCGCTGCGGAACGCGCGCTGCAACGTCTCGGTAATCGTGCGCTCTTCCTCGAGTTCGCGATTCGAGCGCGTGCGAAAGGCGTTGAAGAGGATCGCCAGCAGGCCGAAAACCAGCAACCAGAACACGCGGCCGACGAGCGACCGATTCAGCTCTTCCTGCGATGCGCGGCCGAGCGCGTCGCTCGTGTCGCCCAACGTGACGCGAATCGATTGAGTCGTCCGGTCTTCGTAATCCGAAAACGCCTTATTTTCTTTGTCGATTGCGGCGATATCGGAGCCCGGATGAGCCAACTGAGGAACGGCAATTTTGCGGTGCCAGTTTGCTTGGAGCGACGCATAGTCGTCGAGCGTATTGGCCGCAGCCGAGAGGTTTTCGGTCCTGAGCGCGCCGCGTAGCCGGCGCTCCTTGGCCACAAAATCCGCGGCAGCCCTCGCGTATTGGTCCTTGTAAAACGGGTCGCGCGTCAGCGCGAATCCGCGAACCGAATTCTCCTCGTCAATCTGCAGGCGCGAAAGCTCTTCGAGCCAGACCTGGGCCCGGTGGATCTTCGACTGGCGATCGAACGTTTGGACGATATTTGCGCGCGTCTGAAACGCACCCTGGACCGCAATGGCCACGGCGAAGACGAGAAACGCGGTAATGCCAAGCGCTCCCGGAATCCGCGAAAACGGAGAGCGCGTCTTCACCTTGCCGACATATGTCGGAGCTCGAGCCAACTCCTAGGGGTAGCCATTTCTATCTCCGAACGTGGCTGAGCCATGCAAATGCAGATAAGCCCGGGTCTTTTCAAGTCCTACGACGTCCGCGGCATTTATCCGTCAGAAATCAACGACGACATCGCGTACGGCATCGGCCGTTGCTTCGTGCCGCTCCTGCGAGCTAAGCGTATCGTTGTCGGACGCGACATGCGCCCCACGGGCGAAAACCTTTACGAAGCCTTTGCACGGGGAGCCACCGAAGCCGGAGCCGACGTCACATACGTAGGGATGGTGTCGACGGATGCGCTCTATTTTGCGGTCGGCAAATACGGATTCGACGGCGGAGTTATGATTACCGCATCGCACAATCCCGCGCAATACAACGGCATGAAGTTCACGAAAGAACTTGCCGAGGCGATTTCGCTCGACACCGGGCTCTCGGAGATTCGCGATCAGCTGATGCGCGGAGAGTTGCCGCCGAAAGCCGCTACCCCCGGCTCGATCTCGTCGCGCGAAATCCTCGACGACTTCGCGGAGCATTGCCTCTCCTTCGTCGACCGGGCGAAGATCAAGCCGTTCAAAATCGCTATCGACGCCGGCAACGGAATGGCCGGTGAAACGGTACCCTACGTGTTCAAGCATCTGCGCTGCGACGTCATTCCGCTCTTCTTCGAACTCGACGGTACGTTTCCGAACCATCCGGCAAGCCCGATCGAACCCGAGAACATGGCCGATCTCCAAGCGGCGGTCAAGAAACACGGATGCGATCTCGGCGTCGCCTTTGACGGCGACGCCGATCGCATGTTTATCGTCGATGAGAAAGCCGAGCTGATCGACGGCAGCATCGTGACTGCGCTCGTGGCACTCAATACGCTCAAGAAGCATCCCGGCGCACGAATTCTCTACAACCTCATCTGCAGCCGTAGCGTACCCGAACTCGTGGAAAAGGCCGGCGGCATCCCGATCCGCTCGCAAGTCGGTCACTCGATCATTAAGAAAGTGATGCGCGACCAGGACATCGAGTTCGGCGGCGAACACTCGGGGCATTTTTACTTCAAAGAGAACTGGTACGCCGACTCCGGCATGATCGCGCTCATGGAATGTCTCGAACTCTTCAGCGAAGCGGGCAAACCGGTGAGCGAGGTGATCGCCCCCGTGGACACGCGCTTTCGCTCCGGAGAGATCAACAGCACCGTCAAAAATATTCCGGCAAAACTACAAGAGATTCAAGACCGGTATGCGGACGCGCAGATCGATCATCTCGACGGAGTAACGATAGCGTACCCGAACTGGTGGATGAACGTGCGTGCTTCCAATACCGAGCCGCTATTGCGACTCAACGTCGAGGGCGATACCAAAGCTCTCATGGAGCAACATCGCGATGAGGCGCTCGCACTCATCCGCAAATAGCGTACGCTTATGAGCCGAGTCGATACCGATGCAATGCGCCGTTACGAACAAACGCGCGACGATGTCGTCGCACGTTTGCTCGGCATCGAACGTCTCATCGGCGAGGGGCGCCGCGAAGCGATCTCGCTTTCGCGCAAAAGGCTGCAAAGCGGGAAGTTCGTCCTGGCCGTTGTCGGTGAATTCTCGAGCGGGAAATCGTTTCTGCTCAACGCGCTGCTCGGAAAATATCGCTATGAAGACACGGCGGCGGGCAAACGCATCGTCGGACTGCTCGCGACCGACATCAATCCCTCAACCGCGACGATCACCGAACTCGAATTCGGCGAGACCGACGCGGCAAACGCGGTCTACGAGGATGGGCGAATCGAACGCATCCCGCTCGACCGGTTGAACCGGTTCATTTCCGTCGGCTCGGGCGACGCGGGAACGCTGCACACCGCGACCAAAGACGAATTCGACGCACCCGTGCGCGTCGTCGTTGCAACGAATTCGTCGTTCCTGCAACGCGGTTTCGTCGTAGCCGATACGCCGGGCCTTGCGTCCGTCAACCCGGCTCACCGCCGCGCAACGTTGCAATTTTTGCCGGCGGCCGATGCCGTACTGTATCTCATCGACACGCAGCAACCGTTCACCGAGGGCGACGCGTCGTTTCTCGGAATCGTCCGTCAGCACATCGACTCGATCTTCGTCGTACAGACGAAAATCGACTTGTGGCAACAGCCGCAGAGCGACGGGCGCCCAGCGTGGGAGCTCGCGCACGAACGCATTTCGACGCTCGCGGCGATTCACGCGCCGGGAACCTACGTCTACGCTCTTTCGGCGCGCGAATACGCCGAAGGCATCCTCGATGGGAACCAAGCGCAAGTTGAGGCTAGTCGCTTTCCGCAATTTCTCTCGGCACTCGATGCGTCGCTCATTCGCCGCACCGGGCGGGCGCGTTTGCGTCGCGCGCTCGATCGCGTGACGGCTGCAATCGCGGATACGAACGCGCACATCGATGCGGACCTCCAGGTTCTCGCTCTCGACGACGCGGCGCTGGCGGCACGGCGCGCAACCGTGCTGCCGTTCCTTCAAACGCTCGATGCAAGCGCCGGTGCGGAGCGCAATTCAATACTGGAATCGGGAGTCGCTATGCGAACGCGCTTGCAGCGTAGCGGTGCCGAGCTTGACCAGGACCTCGAGCGCGCTCTCGGACAGACCTTCGACACCGCCGACGTTGCGCGACTTCGGGACCGGCCCCGCCTGCACATCATCGTCGATCGCGTGTTCGCTCGCGTTGTTGAAGACTTCGCGTCCACGATCGCGCTCGACGTCGGCGCCGAGTTGGAACGCGCGCTCACGCGCGCGCGGGCGCTCGTTCCGGTCGATTTTTCACCCGCCGACGCCGCCGCAACCGCGTTTGGCTCGGAGCCCGGCACGAGCCTGTGGAGCGGCGATCTGCGCAACGCAATCGCGGCTACGATCGTCCTCGATGCCATCGGCGGCCCCGCAATCGGGCTCGTACACGACATTTCGGCGCGTTTCGGCACTCGCCCGGCGGGAAGCTACATGAAGCGTGAGATGGCGGCCGATTTGCGAGCGGAGATTTTTCCGCGTCTTGCGGCGGACATGCGCGGATTTGCGGAGCGCATCGGCACGAGACTCGAGCGCATTTACGAACAGCTCGCGCAGGCGGTTTCGCAAGCGGCGCTCGAAAGACGCGACCGCGAAATCGGCAGCATCGATCGCGCACTCGCCGCGACGGCATCCAACGCACGCGAAGCCGCCCGAGAAACTCTTGAAAAGCGCCGTAGCGGCCTCGCGGGCGAGTTGGAAGCGCTACGCACGATCGTCGATCTCTTCATGAAACGTGAAGAAGAAATTGCCCCCGCCGATCCGGGGGCCGAAGCGATCCGCTTGGCGCACGCCGACGCATCGTTCGATCCGAACGCCTACGACCGCGGACTTCGCCCGTCGCGCTGGCGCGTGGCGGTGCTCGGCGCGTTGCGCCGCGGAAAATCGAGCCTCATCAACGCCTTTGCGGGCAAACGTGTACTTACCGACGATATCGCCGGGAGCGTCCGGTTTCCAATTCACGTGCGTTACGGGGAACGCGACCAAGCGTTCGCACTCGCGCAAAACGGCGAGTGGCGTGAAATCGCTTTCGAGCGAGCGGCGGCCGAAGCCGCCAATTCGCCCGTGTTGCTGCTCGTGCCCTGGTCGTTGCCGCACGAACTCGTGCTGGTGCATGCTCCCGCCTTCGATTCGGGCGATGCCGATGCCGAAGACGTCAACGTCGTTGCGGCTTCGCACGCGAGCGAGGTCCTCTGCTTGTTCTCGCGACAACTTTCCGACCGCGAACTTGCGCTCTACGAACGCATCGCCCAATTCGAGCGGCCGATGATTTTCGCGCATACGATTGCGGATAACGAAGCGCCGAACGAGCGCCGGCACGTCGTCGATCTCGCGCAGCAATACCTACACGAGCGAAATATTCCGGCCGAACGCGTTTTCGTGATCTCGGCACACGAGTACGAGGAAGCGAAGGCCGAAGGTCGCGCGCCGGCCGGATGGAACGAAATCGAGGCGCTGCGTTCGACGCTCCAAGCGCACGCGGAATCGCACATGGCGCGCCTCGAACGCTTGGCGCGCATCGCAAGCGAACAAGCGCGCGAACTGCGCCGAAATGGACACAAAACCACATCGCCGCAAAGCCCGCAGCGGGGTCTTTTGGCCCGCATTTTTGGTAAGGGGCGCTAAGAGCCGAAGCGTCGAACGGGTCCCCCGGTTCTCAATCCGGTGACACACGACCGGCACGAAGGAGTTCATCCACGTCTACCAGCTTCACGCTAGGCCCAGCGTTCATTGCCGTCGGGGACGGCACATCGACTTTCGGGCGCTTGGCAATAGAACGCGGCCGGATCGCGGCCGTCCTACCCACCGACGGCCTCTCCGACTTCATCCTTCCCGCAGGTAGCAGTGTCGCTCCCGGCCTCATCGACGTACATACCAACGGCGCGGGGGAAATGCTCTTCAATCGCGATCAAGGCAACGCGGTACCGGTCGCCGCAACGGAATACGCGCGCATGGGAGCTACGGGGTTCGTAGCAAGCGTCATGACGGCCCCGTTTGAATCGATGCTCCACGCGGCCGGCGACATCGTCGACGCCGCGCACGACCTCGAAGAAGACGAACCCACCGGGGCGCGTTGCCTCGGAATACATTTCGAAGGACCGTTTCTCAACACCAAGTTCCGGCGCGTGCATCGCAACGAATGGATTATCCCGGCATCGGCCGCGCGCGCCAAGGAAATGGTCGACGCATGCAAGGGCGGGGCGCTGATCGTCACGATGGCGCCGGAAGTTGACGGGGCAACCGACGCGATGCGGGTCTTTCTGGAGAACGGCGTCGTGTGTTCGGCCGGACACACCGCGGCGCGATATCGCGAAGGCATGCTCGCAATCGGGCTCGGCTTCCGCTCGCTGACGCACGCGTTCAACGGCATGCCGCCGCTCGACCATCGCGACCCCTCCATTCTCGCCTCCTTCATTCAAGACCGCCGGACGCTCGTTCAACTCATCGGCGACGGATATCACGTCTCGCCCGTGATGGTCGACATTCTTTTTCGAACGCTCGGAGACCGCATCGTCCTCGCGACGGACAACATGCCCGCCGCCGACCCAGGTTATCATATTGAGGGTGGGGTGATGCGTTCGGCGGACGGAACGATTGCCGGGAGTGCTCTGCATATGGACCAAGCCGTGCGCAACTACATGTCGTACGCGGAGATTTCGTTTGCGCAAGCCATCGTCGCAGCAACGCACGCGCCGGCAAAACTCATCGGCGCAGAGCACGAGATGGGTCGCATCGCACCGGGGATGCGAGCCGATCTCTCCTTCTGGGACGAGCATCACAAAATTATCGGGACGATGGTCGGCGGCACGATCGTTCACGGTTTTGCCGGCGAAAGTGCGACCCTCGCAGCATCGTAGAGCCCCCGGTTATCGCCGGGCGCAGACTTCCGCAAACCCGCAGGCCGCGTTAGACTATATGGGAGAGTGGATAGAACTGAACTGAGGTAAGCAATGATGTTGCATCGGAGTGACGACCGCGCCGTCGAGCTGAGCGCGGAGTTTCTCGAAACGCTTTTTGGCGGGCACTTCCTCGATGGATTCGATGTCCGGTTGTGGGACGGCACGATTCTCGCCAGCCGCACGGTTGAGTCGCGGTTCACCCTGCTCGTCAACGACCCTACCGCGCTTCGCGCCGCGTTTTCGCCGCCGGTCGATCTCAATGCCGGCCGCGCCTTCGTCGAGGGCTCGCTCGATATCGCGGGAGACGTTAGCGAAGCGATCGGTGCGATGAACGATATCAACAACGAACGAACTGCAGCGCAAACCGTCCGCATACTCTACCTGCTTAGCCGCCTGCCGCGCCCGGCACATCGCAACGGACGCGTCATGCAAGCTCACCTTACGGGCGCCGAGCATTCGAAAGAGCGCGATCGCGCGGCTATCGCGCACCACTACGATCATCCCGTCGATTTTTATGCGAGTTTTCTCGACGCTCAGCTCGTGTATTCGTGCGGATATTTCGAGCGCGACGACGCGACGCTCGACGACGCTCAAGCATCGAAGCTCGACTACATTCTGCGGAAATTGCGCGTCGAATCGGGGATGTCGTTTCTCGATATCGGTTGCGGCTGGGGATCGCTCGTTATCGCTGCCGCGCGCAAGGGCGCGACGGCGCTTGGGATTACGCTCAGCCGCGTCCAATATGAAGCGGCAAACCGGAGCATACAAGACGCGGGCTTGAGCGGGCGCGCGACGGTCGAGTTTTTAGACTACCGCGATCTCGGCCAACGACGTTTCGACCGCATTGCGAGTATCGGCATGATCGAGCACGTCGGAAAGAAAAACTTCGCGACGTATTTCAAGAAGGCGTTCGACGCTCTGCGCCCGGGCGGTTTGTTTCTCAATCACGGGATCGCCGAGCAAAGCCCGGGACGAACGGGCGGACGCCAGGGCGGCTTCATCAACCGTTACGTATTCCCCGACGGAGAGTTGGTCGCAATCGGAGAGAGCCTTTCGATTGCCGAACGCGAGGGCTTTGAAGTTCGCGACGTAGAGAACTTACGCGAGCACTACGCGCGTACGCTGCGGGAGTGGGTTGCGAATCTCGAGCGCAATGCGGAAAAAGCGCAAGCAATCGCGGGCATTGCCGCATACCGCGTCTGGCGGTTATACATGTCGGCAAGCCGGGCGGCGTTCAACGCGGGTTCGATCGGTATCTATCAATCGCTGCTGGCTCGCCCGGACGCGCAAGGTCGCGTCGATACTCCCCGAACGCGCCGCGACTTGTACCCGTCGCACTAGCAGCCCACGACGTTCGGGTCAGGCGCGCTGCGGGACGGTGGCCGCTTTGCGATCGGATGCGGCGGAGCGAAGCATGGAGACTGCGGCGTAGATGACGACGACGACGACGAGCCAACGCACCGCCGTGATCGGAAGCGACTTGACGATATACGCGGCGATCAGCACGCCCGGAATCCCACCTATGGTGAGACCGAGCGCGGCCTTGAGCGAATATGCGTCGAGCTTGATGAAGCGAATGCTTGCAATCGGCATGAGAAACGCGCACGATCCCATCATGATCGGCCACGCCGTTTTCGGGTTCATGCCGAGAAGGCTGACGAGAATCAGCGCCGGGGCGTAGAGCCCGATACCGAGCGTCATCAGCGCGCCGAGACAAAAATTCGCAAAGATCGCGAACGCGAGCATCGGCCCGGTGAGTCCCAGTGCGTCGCCGCCCCCGGGTATCCAGTTCAAATTTTTGGTCAGGAAAAGTGCGGCAGCGACGAGGAGCGCGCCGCCGATGCCGATTTGCACGGCGCGCTTGGGCAAACGAGCGACCAGTCCCGCGCCGAGCCATGCCCCGGCAACCGACGCGAGAATCATCGATACGAGCGTTATCGGATCGACGTTAACGATCGCAATGAACGCAAACGCCTCGAAGATCGTGGGCAACGCGTGACCTACGTTCAAGGTTCCGGGTACGCGCTCGTCGGGCACCAGTTTGAAGAACTTAAAAAATGAAATCGTCGGCGCGAACGATCCGATACCGAGCGTATCAAAGAAATCGGTGATGAAGCCCACGACGAGTTGGATGGGATTAGGCCAAGCAAAATCCTTGCGTCGGCGGATCTCCATAATCCAGATCGCGACGAAAGCGACGCCGACCACAGCCACGGCCAGTAGTAGAACGGTGCTGATGCTCATACGCGGCCGTCCTTCGACCCCGCAGAAGACAACCACTTCAACGGCGGAGCCGCATCCCTTTAACGTAGGGCGGCGGCGTTATAGTAGGAGGCGCTCGGGTGATGCATCACGATCGCGGCCGTCGATTGTTCCGGCATTATTTGGAATCCTTCGGTCAGCGAGACTCCGATTCGCTCGGAGGCTTCGAGCAGACGGAACGCGATCTCGTGCTGCGATAGGTCGGGGCATGCACCGTATCCCCAGGAGTATCGCTTTCCGCGGGCGCGTTCGAGGCGCAGTTCGGTGCGTATGCGATTGTGCGACCACTCGGCAAGCGCTTCGGCCGACTGCACCGAGAAGCCGTGGAGAAAATATGCTTCGCTGTAATCGCCGGCAGCTTGCAACGTTTCCGTCCGCTGCGACGCGATCGTGCCGACGGTGACGACCTGAAGCGCCACAACGTCTGCGGCGCGCCCTTCGTGCGGCTCGCGAACGTAGTCCGCAAGGCACAGGTGCTCGCCGCCGATTTGACGCGCAAACGGGAACCGTGCGATTTCGCGCGCGGGATCTGCGGGATCGTAGATCACTACGTCGTTATCAATCCCGGCTGCCGGGAAATAACCGTAGGCGACGCGCGGCTGCAAGAGTTCGCCCCGTTCCGATTCTTCCTGATATTTCCGCAGACGCGGTTCGAATTCGGTACGAACCAACTGTTCGAACGCATCGCCCTTCGTGTTGCTCGCGCCCCACGACAAACGGTAAAGGCTCTTGAGGTCGAAACACGGCCACAATTCGCGCACGTCGACGTCGGTCAGCGTTCGCGCGCCCCAAAACGGCGCCTGCGGAATGCCCACTCGTTCGGATTTTACGGCAGACGTCGTCGCCGCTTCGTGCACGACCGCCGCTGCGTTGCGCATGCGGTCGCGCGCTTTGAAGGCTTCATCGCGCATCCGCTCGACGAACGCCGTCCGGTCCTGCGGCGACGCCGTCAGGCGGTCCATGATTTCGAGACCCTCGAAGGCGTCCTTTGCATAAAACAAGCCCGGCCCAAAATAACGTTCGCCGTCATCGAGCAACGAAATACGGCGCCCGAAATCGCGATTGATCGCCGCGCCACCCACGATTACCGGGAAGGCGAGCCCACGTGCGTCTTGCTCGCTCACACAAACCGGCATTTGTTTACTCGTCGAAACAAGCAGCGCGGAAAGTCCGATTGCGTCGGCTTTGACCTCGACGGCTTTATCGAGAATCGTGGTCATCGGAACTTGCTTGCCGAGATCGTGAACCGTATATCCGTTGTTCGTCAAGATCGTGTTGACGAGGTTCTTCCCGATATCGTGGACGTCGCCGAAAACCGTCGCGATAACGACGGTCCCCTTCGTCGAGCCTTCCTTCTTCTCTAAGAATTGTTCGAGATGCGCGACGGCTTTTTTCATCACTTCCGCCGATTGCAAAACGAAAGGCAAGATGAGTTCGCCCGCGCCGAACTTATCGCCGACGTCCTTCATGGCCGGTAACAAAATCTCGTTCAACACGGCAACCGCGGAACGGCCTTGCAGCGCGATATCGATTTTCGCCTCGATACCGTCTTTTCGCCGGCGCAAAATCGCGTTGTGAATTTGCCGCTCGACCGGCAGATCCGCATCGGAATCGAGTTCGGCTTGCGCCGTGGGCGCATCGCCGGCATTCTCGAAGTGCTCGATCATGAGCTGCAGCGCGTCCGGCCTGCGGTTGAAAACAAGATCGTCGCAAAGCGTCCGCACGTGCTGGTCGATCTCGACATACGGCGTGATTTCTTTTGCGTGGACGAGTGCGGCGTCGAGGCCGGCCTCGACGCAATGATGCAAGAACACCGAATTGAGCGTGGCCCGCGCCGCCGGTTTCAACCCAAAGGACACGTTCGATACGCCGAGCGACGTCAGGACGCCGGGTAACTCGCGCTTGATGAGGCGAATGCCCTCGATCGTCTCAACGGCCGAATCGGAAAACTCGGCGTCGCCGGTTGCGAGGGTGAACGTGAGGTCGTCAAAAATCAGCGCCCCCGGCGCAATGCCGTATTCGCCGACAACGATGTCGTAGATGCGGCGGGCGACTTCGAGCTTGCGTTCCGCCGTCTTCGCCATTCCCGTTTCATCGATCGTCAGCGCGACGACGGCGGCGCCGTGCTCCTTTGCCAGCGGCATGATAACGTCGATTTTTGTGCGGCCGGCCTCCAAATGCACGGAATTGATGATCGCACGGCCGGGATAATTTTCGAGCGCGAGTTGGAGGACGCGCGGCTCGGTTGAATCGATCATCAGCGGAGCTTCAATCGATTGCGCGAGGCGGCGCGCAATCTCACGCATCTGCACGTCTTCGTCGATGCGTTCGGTAAGCGCGCAGCAGATATCGAGGACGTGTGCGCCCGCTTCGACCTGCTCGCGCGCAACCAGAACGATCTCGTCGTAATCATCGCTCAAAAGCAGACGCTTCATCTTGCGCGAGCCTTGACTGTTGATGCGCTCGCCGACGAGCAGCGGTCGCGGTTCCTGCTCGAGCGCAGTCGCGGACATGGCGGATGCAGCGTATTGCAGCGGTTTGGATTCCGGAGCGCGGCCGGGTTTGCCGATCGCGTCGACGGCGCGGCGCAGTGCGGAGATATGCTCCGGCGTCGTTCCGCAGCACCCTCCGATCACGTTTACGCCGAACTCGCGAACGAACTCCGCGAGTTCATGCGCGAGTTCGGCGGGCGATTCCGGGTAGATCGTTTCGCCCTTGGGGCCCATGAGGGGCAAGCCGGCGTTGGGAATAACGCTGATAAAGCAACGGGAGTTCTCGCCGAGGTACCGCATCGGGTCGCGCATTTGCGCGGGACCGGTCGAACAGTTCAAGCCGATAACGTCGACCGGTAACGCGTCGAGCGTGGCGCACACCGCGCGAATATCCGTGCCGAGCAGCATACGGCCTTCGGTAATCAACGTTGGTTGAGCTTGAATGGGAACGCGCCGCATGCCGCGGTCGAATTCACGCGAAATCCCCGCAATCGCGGCCTTGAGTTCGAGCAAGTCTTGCATGGTTTCAAGCAGCAACAGGTCGACGCCGCCTTCCACGAGCGCGCGAGCCTGCTCGCCGTATAAATCGGCAAGTTGTGCGAACGTCGTTTTTGAGAGCGATGGATCGGAGGATGAAACGAGCATCCCGGTCGGCCCCATCGAGCCGGCGACGAAACGCGGCCGGCTTTTGGTTGCGATCGCGTCGCAGGCGTCGCGCGCAATCTCCGCGGAGCGGCGATTGATTTCGTGCGTCCGTTCGCCGAGGCCGAATTCATCGAGTTTTAGGCGCGACGCCATGAACGAATCGGTCTCAACGACGTCCGCGCCCGCTTCGAGATATGCGGCATGAATCGTGCGGATGACGTCGGGCCTCGAGAGCACAAGCGACTCCATGCAACCGATGTACCGGTCGCCGCCGAAGTCGGTGGCGGAAAGGTCGAGCGCCATAAGTTGCGTCCCCATGGCACCGTCATAGACGAGAACCCGCTCGGTGAGCAGATGCAGATAATCACGCAATTAAGATCGACTACTCGCTTCTTCGACGGCGAAGTTGGCCGCGACCCGGATTTCTCCGATCGCTCGCCCGGCTCGATTATACATAATTGGGTGCGCGAAAACACTGAGTTGAGTCGCATCCGCGTTCCCGATCGCGTTCAGGCGGCGCAGCGCGGCGATGGTGACCGGAGGCCGGGCGCGCCCCGCACCGTCGATGACCTTGCTCGCAAAGCCGATTCCGAGCGGAATTGCCGCGACGCCGTGAACCCCCTCGGCACCCACTTTACACGCTATCGATCCGGCCGCAACGCGCATCAATTCCGAATCGAACTCGCCGGTCCCCGAAACGTACTCGGGGTGCGAAACCATCGCGTCCCGGACGATCAGCAGAGCGGCAGCGTCGCGCGACGAGAGGCCCGCGAGGGACGCGAATCGCGCAAACGCCAGGGCAGCTTTACGAAGACTCGTCGCGTAGACCGGGATCCCGCAACCATCGACGCCGAGCGGCCAGACCGCCGGATCGTCATCCGATAGCCGCGCGCAGAACGCGAGAATACGCGACTGCGCTCGGTTAGATACTTCAAGATACGATGCGATGTCAGCGCCGATGAGTTTGCACAGAGCGAGGATGCCCGCATGTTTGCCCGAGCAATTGTTGTGAACGCGCCCGGCCGGCTCGCCTGCCCGCAACATCGCGTGCGCGGCAACTTCGTTGTACGGATAGTGCGGACCGCACTGCAATGCCGATTCATCGAGACCGATCTTGCACAGAATCGACCGCACCGCTTCAACGTGAAACGGTTGCCCGGTATGAGACGCCGACATCACGGCGATCTCGCGCATGTCCAAGTCGAACGCTTCGCGCACGCCGGCTTCGATTGCCGCGGCTGCAATAAACGGCTTGGCCGCCGATCGCAGGAACACGGGTACGTCGATATCCCCGACCGCGAGAAAGACGTCGCCGCCGGCATTTGAGGCGCAAGCGGCGACGCGATGTATCGACTCCACGAGATCACCGCGCGTGACCTCGACGATGGGCTCGCCTCGAAGTTCGTGCAATGCGGTCCTTAACTATTCTACGAGCGCAGGCTCGACGACGACAACATCTTGATCCGCAAACACGGGGTTGCTCAAGTATCGCTCCCCGGTATCGCAGGCGATCGTTACGATCGTTTTCCCCTTCGACTCCGGGCGTGCGGCAACTTGCAGCGCGGCCCAGATGTTGGCGCCCGCAGAAATTCCCACAAGCATACCTTCTTCCCGTACGGCCCGCCGCGCCGTCGCGATCGCGTCGGCGTCGGTTACGCGAATGATCTCGTCGTAAATGGTTGTATCGAGCACCTTCGGAACGAAACCGGTTCCGGTACCCTGAATCTTATGCGGGCCGGGTTGACCGCCGGATAGCACCGGCGAAGCGTCGGGCTCGCCCGCTACAATGCGGACCCCGCCCTTGCGTTTTCTGAGCAATTCTCCCGCACCGGTGATCGTGCCGCCGGTACCGACCATCGCAACGAAAATATCGACGGCGCCATCGGTATCGCGCCAAATTTCTTCGCCCGTGGTTTGGCGGTGAATATCCGGATTCGCCGGATTCTCAAATTGTTGCGGAACGAAATATTTCTCCGGAGCGGTGTTTGCGATTTCGCTCGCTTTCTTTATCGCGCCGTTCATTCCATCGGCGCCGGGCGTCAGCACGACTTGTGCACCGTATGCTTTGAGCAAATTCCGGCGCTCGATCGTCATCGTGTCGGGCATCACGAGGATACACGAATACCCTTTGGCCGCCGCAACGAACGCAAGTGCGATTCCGGTGTTCCCACTCGTTGGTTCGAGAATCGTCATGCCGGAAAGCAACCGCCCGTCCCGCTCGGCGGCTTCGATCATCGATACGCCGATGCGATCCTTCACCGATCCGCCGGGATTGAACGACTCCATCTTCACGAGGACCGTACCCGGAAGACCCTTGTTGAGCCGCGGGATTTTCACGAGCGGCGTGTTGCCGAACGTGTCGGCCAGATTATCGTAAATTCTTGCCATAGCTCCCTTACAAACCGCGTAACCGGCCGGGAGTTTTCGCACTTCGCGCCGACGAACGCCCGTTCGCGTGAACGCCGAACGGCTAGTCTACGCCGATATCCCAGAGTAGTCCGAGGTCCCTTTTTGCAAATGTCTTGAACGCAATGAGCGTCTCCGTATTTTCGATACCGTCGAGTGCCGCGAGGTGCTCGGTGACCAGATCGTTGAGATCGTCGTGTACCTTGACCCGGGCGATCGCAACCATGTCATACGGACCCGCGACCGAATAGACTTCCGCAATGCCTTCGATTGCGAGGAGATCGTCGGCGATGGATTTTAGCCGGGCACGCTCGACGTTCATGAGAATGAATGCGGTAACCATGCCACCCGCTTCTCTCCGGCGCCGGGGGCGCCCCGCGTCTGTGCGCCGTTGTGCGGGGACTCGCGCAGTTCCCTAAGGACGCGCTCGCCCGCGAGGGCGTTGCCGTTGCTCGCGGATGCGGCGCGCCCGATCGGCCGCATCCCACTCTTGGCCACCGCGGTTACCGCCGAGCATCGCCGCGCGCATTCGCGCCCCGGCGACAACGGCGAGGAGCCCGATTGCGACGAGCGTGCAAAACAAGCGCGGCGGCACGGGCAAGGCACCAATGCCGGCCAAGACGACCGCCAGGAGTGCGCTCAACGTTTCCCAGCGCCGCACTAGGCTACCGCGATTACCGGTTTTTGAATTTTGCAACTCGCTTTTCGTTGTATGCGGCGATGCCTTCCTTAGCGTCCTCGCTCTTGAAGAGCAGCGATTGCAACTCGCGTTCGAGCGCGAGCGCATCTTGCAACGGAAGCTCTGCGCCGGTTTGTACGCTGCGCTTGATGTGGCCGACGGCCATCGGTGCTTTGTTAGGCGTACAGAATTGCCGCGCGTACTGCGTAATTTGCTCGCGGAACTCAGACGCCGAGCCTTCAAAAACATCGCTGACGACGCCCCAGTCCAGAGCCTGCTCGTAGCTGAACGTTTTTCCGGTCACCATGAGTTCGATCGCGCGCGATTTGCCGACTAGACGCAGCAAGCGCTGCGTTCCCCCGGTGCCGGGAAGCACGCCGAGCGAGACTTCGGGCAAACCGATTTTCCCGGCATCTTTGCGGGCGATACGAATGTCCGCCGCCATCGCGATTTCCATGCCGCCGCCGACGCAGTGTCCGTTTAGGGCCGCAATGACGAGCTTGGGCGTTTGCTCCAAGCGGTTCAGCGTTTCGTTCGCATGCAGGCAGAACATATATTTAAACTCGGGGGAAACGGAATTGAGCATGTTGATGTTCGCGCCGGCGGAAAAGAACTTCTCGCCCGCTCCGGCAAGCACGATAACTTCGACGTCGCCGTCGAACCGCGCATCGAGAATTGCCTCATCGAGTTGGCGCATCAGTTCGTGCGTGTAGGTATTTGCCGGCGGATCGTTCATCTCGATGAATCCGATATGCCCGTCTTTCCAATAGTTTACGACGCGCTTTCCGTCGAAGGCACGCGACTCCCGTCCAAAAGCGGTCTGCGCGGCTGTTCCGTTGGTTGTGCTCATGATGATCCTCTCAATTTGCGCTGGGATTGCCCTTGGGGGCGATCCAGTCGGGATTTTTGAAATGCGCGGCGAGAACCGCATCGTCGGCCGCGGTCGGAAGCACGGACGGCATATACGACGCCCATTCGGTCTCGCTCAGTTTGCGCCCATCGACGGCATACTTCTCGCCCGCAAATTGGCCGATTTTGCGATTGAAGCACATGTCGGGGACGTAGAGTTTTGTTTCGCTCGAGTTGACTTCGTTGACGCGATTGACCGTTTGGGTGACTTCGGCATAAAACTGATCGCGCGCGCGTTCGTTCAGGTGTTCCTTATCGACGCCGTCGCTCGTCTTATCTTCGTCGACGCGTCCCTTGATACCCCACGTGTAAGCCCACTGCGCGGAACCGGAATGATCGGTTCCGAAAAGATCGAGCGAGCCGGAAATCCACTTGTTGTAATATTTTTGCTGCATCTCGACCGGAATGATGCCCGCCTTAGCGATGCGCCGCAGCCCGGTAATACCCGTGCCCATATGAAACGACTCTTCCTTGAGCATCGGACCCATTGACGATGCGAGCGGAGCGAAGCCCGAGTGCGAAAGCATAGTGAGCTGAAACTTCCCGTCGCGGTCCATAAAATTCGTGTAAGCGAAGAAGTCGAGCCAATGGGTTACGTCATCGTTGAACGCATTGAGCAGACGGTTTTTCTTGCCGAACGCGCGCCGTTCGAGCATTTTCTGCGCTTCGATTTTCCCTTCGCTCCCGAATTCGTTTACGAGCAAATGGCACATCTGATACCCGTGCCGCGTTTCCTCGACCATAATACGGACGAGCGCAGCAAGATCGTATTCCGACGGCGCGTTACCGACCAAAAAACGCTGCTGTTCGTTCGAGGCAAATTCGGTATCGCCCTGATACACGATCATGTTGAGAACCGCATCGCGCATGCGCTGGTCGGGAATTTCGCGGACCTTTTCCCACCGGCGCTCGCCTTTGAAATCCCCGAAGAATATCTCGTTCGTCGGAAGCTCGCCGTACTTCGCTTCGAAGGTGTAGCCCGGCACGAACCGGTCCATCAAATCTTGATCGAGACCGATATCCGCCTGCCAGTCTTTGAGCAGGTCGATCCAGTCGTCAAAGGTGGTGATACGAGCCATGGATGAAGCGCCTCCGAAGCTGAAGCCTTTGGTATGACAAATTTTGGCTTATCCGTGAGAATACTGATATACTAAGAGAGTCCTTGGAGGGTGTCAAGCTGGAAGCACAGGCCGGACCGTTTGGCGAGCGGCAAGTCACGCGCCCCAACTCGTTCGTTTTCACGCTCTACGGCGACCTCGTTCACCGGCACCTCTCCGATGGCGCGCTGTGGATCGGCAGTTTGATCGCGCTCATGGCCAGCTTTGGATTATCGGAAGCGGCCGTGCGTCAAGCCGTTTCGAGGATGTCCCGCCAAGGGTGGCTCTCGTCAAAAAAAGCCGGGAACCGCGCATACTATACCGTAACCGAGCGCGGCCGCCGCCGGATCGAGGGGTTGAGCCCGCGCATTTACGGCCCGGTCGTCGAGTGGGACGGCCGGTGGCGCATGTTAGCCTACGGAGTGACCGAAGGGGAGCGCGAGCGGCGCGACCGCTTGCGCAAGGAGCTCACCGTGCTTGGATGGGCCCCGCTCTCGTCTTCCACCTGGGTTTCGCCCTCTGACGCGCTCGACGACGTCCGGGACATTGCCGCAGCGGCCGGTTTGCTCGGGAGTATCGACCTTTTCGAAGCGGAGTACCGGGGGCCGGGATCGGATCGCGAATTGCTTCAAAAGTGCTGGGATCTCGACGCGATTGCCGCGGCATACGGCACTTTCATCCGCGCTTACGAACCGCGCCTCGCACTCGAGCGCCGAACGGCACCGCTATCCGATGAATCGGCATTCGTGGAGCGCCTTTGGCTGGTCCACGATTACCGCAAGTTCACCTACATCGATCCCGGGTTGCCGAGTACGCTGCTTCCCGCGCATTGGCCGGGGACCACTGCGGCCGCCCTCTTCCGCGAGTACTACGCAGCAATCGACCGAAAATCGCTGCGCTTCTTCGCCGGAGCGACGGGGCAGGCGGCGCAGGCGTAGAGGCGGAAGAGCGGGCGCGATGCCAAAACGGATTTCCTTTGCGGTCGCGCTCGTCGTGGCGGTTCTCGCTGCGTGCAGCAACAGCAATCCCTATCTCGGGACCACGACGCCCTCGACGCCCACGCCCAATCCGTCGTATTCTCCCAACCCGGGAATCACGACGACGTCGGTTTTATTTTCGGTCGCTTCGACTCCGATTCCAAATCAGCCGATAGCGATCACGACTCCCGATGCGCAAGGCCGCGCGGGAACGACGCCGATCGCGACGGTCGTCACCAATTCGGCGGGCACGTCGGCGTTCAGCGGCTTGACGGCGACCCAAACGTACTGCTTTTCCACGAAGTACACGCCTCCCGGCACGGCAATGCAGAGCTACACGATTTGCGCGTTTCCGCAATACTGGCAAATTTCAACCGTGCGCCTCGGTAATCCGTAACAGCACTAGGCCTCGTCTTCGTGGAGGTGGAGGTGGCAGCCGTCTTCAGCGTCGGCGAGAACCTCACGCGCCTCACTTAGGACGTCGTGCGAGAGCGGTTGATTGGGGGCCACAACGCTACCCGACTCGGCGAGAAACGCGGACTCGCTCCAATCTTCCCACGTTTCCAGTGGCTCGCCCTCGACTTCCGCGGGAAAGCGCACGCAGAATCCTTGATCCACGTGCACGCCCACAACCATAACGCGAGTTCCGCGCGGAAAATACACGCCGTCTTTCCACAGCGTGCCGTACGTCGTGTCGTAGTGCCGGCCGATTTTAATGGCTTCGATAGTACGGTTTCCCTCTAAAAAACGCTACACGCCGAACGGGTTTAGCGCTTTTTCTCCGATGTAGGTGAGAACGCTTTTCGTCTCGCTGTAGAGTCGCATCGTGTCCATACCCAACTCACGGCCGTATCCCGACTGTTTGTATCC
>JBDTFK010000239.1:0-4260 GCA_039937995.1 Vulcanimicrobiaceae bacterium
ACCTAGTGAAAGTCGCCAATCTCAACGTCATGCGCGTCTTGGCCGTCCCATCGAAACCGGATGCGGTATTGCCCGTCAACGCAAATTCGCCAAGTGTCGGAGCCCGCAAGTTTCTTGAGTTTCCGAAGTGTGGCCTTCGCATATGGAGTCAGCCATCGGGATGGCTTGCGCTCCGTGAAGAGCTTCGCGTCGATAAACTACGCGCCGACGAGCTCTGCAGAAGGCTCGCCAATGTTTTGGAATTGGTCGATCTCAACGCGCGTACCATCAGGGAAGGCAGCAACAATTTCGAGTTCACCACCTAATGCATGAAGATACTTGCGCAAGGTGCTTACGTACGCATCGGTACGCCGCTCAATCTTGGAGATCGCTGATTGCGGAACGCCCATGGCATCGGCCAGTGTCTGTTGCGAGTATTCGCGCGCGCGGCGCAGTTCTTGAAGTGGAAGCTGGGCCAAGATCTCCCGCGCCATCGCTTCGCTCTTGATTTGAGCCGTTTGCGGCATCTTCGCGCGAAGTTCGTTGAACTTCCGAGCCATATTATTGCACCTTCTTTGGATTTTGTTCATTTTGGATTTGTTGCATGTGTTCATCGTATAGTTTGTCTGCAATCGGGATATACACGTCGTACCACCGATCGTCTCCACCCTTATCGCCGCCGACAAGAATAATGGCGGTGCGTCGTGGGTCGAAGGCATAGAGCAGCCGGAATGGGTGACCTTGATGCTGCACTCGCAACTCACGCATGTTTGTGTGGCGCGAACCCTTTACGGTATCTGCATACGGCCGCGTCAGCGCCGGGCCGAGTTGCTCAAGAACCAGGACGATCGCGTTGATGGAGGTCTGCGCGTCTTCATCGAGCGCGTCCCACCACTCCCCGAACTGATCAGTGAACTCCACGTCCCATGCCACGGCATTATTATACCCTCTAAGGTATTATCCCGTCAAGGGAATTATGCCACCGAAGGGATATGCCCTGGCATCTGTGACATTGCGAAAATCGTTCGATGGGGTCAGCTTGGCTTGGAGCCTTGTAACCCGTCGAGTATTCGCCGGATGGGAATGCGCCTTGCTCTAAGTTCCGCTCTGATTGCTGCCTCCGGGTCCGCATCGGCGTGATCGGACGCGAGCAGCTCAGATAAATTCGATTGAAGGGACCCGGTAGTTATTTCCGCTCGCCGAATTAGGGAGTCAGTTGGGTGTCAAACCCGCTTCGATTACAATGGAGGCACCAAAAAGAAAAACCCGCAATCGCAATAACGACGCGGGCGTTTTCAAGTGGTGGAGATGAGGAGACTCGAACTCCTGACCCCTTACATGCGAAGCAAGTGCTCTACCAGCTGAGCTACATCCCCATGGAATCATGGGCCCCCCAAGAGCCGCACTATCTAATATCGACGGGCGTTTTTCCTGCCTGAGCGCTTTCACCGCTGAAGGCTGCAACAAGGGAACGCGCGGACTCGTTATCGCAGGGTATCAATTTCATGCCTGCGGAACTCGGAACAATCTTGCGAATCGTGTTGATGCTCCTCGCGTGCTTGGCGGTGGTGCCGGTTCAACCGGCGTCGGCTTTGCCGTCCGGCGGTCCGGAATCGCCTCGCTGCAACGCGCGAGTCGCGAGCCAGCTCGAAGATCGCGTGCGCGAGTTCCAGAAGCACCCTCCAGGCGAGGCGGATTGGGACGCCCGGTTCGATGCGCTTCGGCAGCTCGTTGCGGAAGAAACCCAAGAAGCCAACGTCCTTGAGTCCGCCTGCGCGCAAGACCGAGATCTCACCCCCATCGAGGCCGATCTGCGCGCATCGGAAGCACGTGCCTACATGCTCCAGTCCGACGTGACGCTGCTCAAATACCAGAAGAGTTGCCCGGACGCCGCGCCGGCGGTTGCTTCCGGGTTTCTCGCAGCGGCGTGGAGGGCGCTGGCGCTCGCCACGCCCGACGAAGGTCCGGCCTCGCAGAGCGTCACCGCTACGAGCAGCGAGGTCGAATCGCGGGCCGCCTTGCTCAAATTGGCGCTTCCGCCGGTCCGAGACACCTCGAACTACTGGTTGACGACCACCCAAAAGACCGGCGAAGAAGCGGCCGCGCGCTGTCCGGGATGATTTTGCGAACCATTCGCAAATAGAGCGCCCATGCGGGCCGACTACGCCACTCGCCCCAGGGAACAGATTTCGACGGTCTTACGGACCGAGCGCCGGTTTTTGTCCGCCGCCGATATTCACCGCGCTCTTGAGGAGCAGCGCGCAAAAGTATCGCTCTCCACCGTCTATCGGACGCTCGAGCATCTGCTCGCCAAGGGCGAAGCGACGGAGCGAGTGGACGAGGCGGGCGAATCGACGTATATGTTTTGCGCGCCCGCGCATCACCATCACCACGCGATTTGCCGGAACTGCGGTAAAGTCGAGGACGTCGATTGCGCCGCTGTCGAGCAATTTACGGACTCCCTTCGTGCGATTCACGGTTTCACACTCGACAGTCACAAGATGGAGTTTATCGGCCGATGCCGCGACTGCACCTAGAGCGCGCTTGCGCATTCTCCGTGCTGCTCGCGCTTTGCGCGTGCAGCGTTCCGTCCTCGGGGACCATCGGAAAAATCGGCGTGGTGACGTCGATCTCTACGTTCAATTCATTCGTCGAGGCCGTCGGTGGTTCGCGCGTTACCGTGCAAAGTTTGGTGCCGATCGGCGCGTCGCCGGAAACGTATCAACCGACTCCCGAGAACGTCGGCACCCTCGCGCGCGCGCAACTCTTGGTAGAAAACGGCGCCGGGCTTGAATCGTGGCTCGACCGCACCATCCAAAATGCGGCTTCACCATCGCTTCGCATCGTCATCGGAACCGACGGCTTAACGGTGAAAAATCAAAATCCGCATCTTTGGATGGATCCGCAATATGCCAAAAACTACGTGCGCAAAATTCGCGACGAGTTGATTCGCATCGATCCGGCGCACGGCGACGAATACCGGAAAAACGCCGCGCAGTACAGCGCAAAACTCGACGATTTGACCAAAAATATCTCTCGTCGCTATTCCCGCATTCCGGCTCATCGCCGTTACATGATCGTGTTTCACAACGCCTGGCAGTACTACAACGACAGATTCGGAATCACGACCCTTGGCTTCATCGAGCAAAACCCCGGAGAGGACCCGAATCCCGCGCAAATCGGGCGTCTGATCGATCTCGCGAAACTTCACCAGGTTCATGCGATTTTTAGCGAGCCGGAATATAGCCCGAAACTCGCCCAGCAAATTGCGCGCGATGCGGGCATCACAATCGTCGACAATCTTTACGACGACTCCATCGGCTCGAGCCCACGTACGGCCGACTATATCTCGATGCTCAATTACGATACCGATATCATCCTGAAATCGATGCGATGAACGAACGCGGCCGCACAGGCGAAGCGATTCGCGCAACCAATCTCGTCGTGAAGTACGAGCGCGTCGTTGCGCTCGACGGGGCGACGGTAACGGTGCATTTCGGTGAGGCTCTCGGCATCATCGGTCCGAACGGCTCCGGAAAATCGACGTTGCTCAAGACCGTCGCCGGGTTGCTTCTCCCGTCTTCCGGCGAATTGCGCGTGCTTGGGAGAAACCCGCGCTCGCTCCCTGCCGGGTCGATCGCGTACGTTCCGCAAGTCGAAGCGGTGGATTGGTCGTTTCCCGCAACGGTGTGGGACGTCGTTTCAATGGGCCGCTTTCCGCGCATGCGCTTTTGGCATCCCTTCGGGGCGAACGATCGTGCCGTCGTCGAACGCGCGCTCACCGCAGTCAACATGATGCCGCTGGCGGATCGTCATATTGCGCAGCTTTCGGGTGGCCAGCAGCAACGCGCGTTCGTAGCGCGCGCTATCGCGCAAGAGCCGGAACTGCTGCTCCTCGACGAGCCGACCACCGGCGTGGATGCCGAAACCGAGGAAGCCTTACGCATCGTCGTGCGACAGCTAGTGGCAGACGGAATGCCGGTGCTCATGACGACGCACGATCTCGACCGCGTGAACGAATGGTTCGACCGCGTGCTCGTGCTCGACCGGCGCGTGCTCGCACTCGGTGCGCCGCAAGAGGTCGTCGATTCCGGAGCGTACGCAGCCATTCGCGAACATACGCACACGCACGGACATATGAGGCACGACGCGTAGTGGACGTTCTCCTCGCGCCGTTTCACTACGCGTTCATGCAACGCGCATTTGTCGCAGCTCTCGCCGTCGGGCTCCTTTGTTCGACGATCGGCACCTACGTCGTGTTGCGCAAGCTTTCATTCATCG
>JBDTFK010000240.1:0-3182 GCA_039937995.1 Vulcanimicrobiaceae bacterium
GCCAGGTCACGAACGTGTCACCGCACGGTCCGGCCGCGCAAGCCGGAATCCGGGTGGGAGATCGCATCGATCTCTCGGCGATGTCGATGCGCGACCGTCGGCACCTCTATGGTGCGGTGTACGCGAACAGCGCAACTCCGGGCGAGCCGTTATCGCTTGCCGTCGATAGCGGTGGTCATCGGCGAGACGTTACGCTAAGGTCGCGCGTGCTGGAGCGCACGTTCGCCGACAACGCCACCGACGTCATCCTCATTCTCTCGCAGTGCGCGTTCGTGCTAATCGCAAGTTTGCTCGTGCTTATCCGGCCCGGCGGAATGACCTGGGCGTTTTACATCTACAGTATTTCAACAACCGGGTTATCGACGTTGCTTAACGCATACGTTTCCCTCCCGCTCTTCGTCTTGCAGTTCGGCGCCGCATCGTTCTTCGGTGGCGTACGCGCTGCGGCGTTTGCCATCTTCGCGCTGCGATTTCCGCGCGATTCGGTGAGCGGTTGGAAGAGGGGAATGCAAACGTCCCTCATTCCCATCGCCGTCGTCCTGGGCATACTGGGGTTCTACGCGGGAACCGCGCCGACGGTGCTGGGGCGCATCACGGGTGGTTTCAACGCGTTCGTTGCCGTCATCGATTTTGCCGTCTACGCACTCGGCGTCGGCGCCTTTATCTTTACCTATGCGAGAGCAAAGCGAGGCGACCGGCATCGCATAAAATGGATTGTCGCGGGCCTCGTAACGGGGTTCGCGGGATCGGTAGGTTTCGACCTGATTCGATGGTTGTTGCCGGGTGCCGTATCGATTCCGCTCTACAACGCCATGTACTCACTCAACGTTTTCCTTCCAATTACCCTCGCTTACGCGATCGTACGGCACCGCGTCATCGACGTCAATTTCGTCATAAGCCGCACGGTTGTGTACGCGAGTGTGACGACCGTCGTTGTGGCGCTATCGGGAGTTACGGACTGGCTGAGTTCGCGCTACTTTTCCGCGGCCGGCGTCGGCACGGTCGCGGAAATTACCGTTTCGCTCGGACTCGGGTTTTGGCTCGATACACTCCACAAGCACGTCGAGACGTTTGTAGACGCGGTGCTCTTTCGTAGCCGCCGTCAGGCGGAAGTGCGTTTGCGGAGACTGGCGCGCGCGCTTCCGCACGTCGGCTCGGTCGAAGGCGTTGCGGAAGCACTCGTCGACCACGCGTCGGAGACGTTGCGATTGTCCTCTGCCGCGCTGTTCGTTCGCGACGAAAAAACCGGCTTCGTGCGTGTCCGGTCGGTCGGTTGGAGCGATGAGAATCTCGCCGAGGTCGGAGAAGGCGACTTGATGATCGCGCACCTTCTCTCCGAGCGCAAGGGCATTCGACTTCACGAGATTTCTTGGCATGCCCGGAATCTGCCGGAGGGAGCAGCCGTCCCCGTATTCGCGCTGCCGTTTATCGTACGCAGAGAATTGAAGGCATTTGCGTTTTACGGTGCGCACGCGCACGGAGAAGACATCGATCCCGACGAGATCTCGGCGCTCGCAGAGCTGGCAGTGGGAGCGTCCGTTGCATTCGACCATATAGAGGCGGAGCAATTGCGCAGAAACACCGAAGATGCGCAGAAACGCCTTAACGCTTTGAGCCATGATGCGTCGAGCCGGCTCGCCCCACCGGTGCTTCCGCCGCTGGTTTTACCCGTTCAAGAGGCCAACGATCAACGTACGGCCGCGCCGCCCAAAAAACGCGGCATTGTTATTGTAGGCGCGATATTTGCGTGTCTCTTGGCCGCCTTCATCATCGGCACCGACCTTCCGGATTTGGTACGGCCGTGGTTCCCGGCGGGCGTAGCCGGCGTCTCGATCGACAACGACGATTACATAACGCGAATCGAGCGAAGCGGACCGGGCGAGTCGGCGGGTATGGTGGTCGGCGACCGGCTCGACACGGCAGATTTCACGACGCGGATAATCTGGGGCTGGGGCTCGGCCAACTTCTCCAGTTCCCCAAACCAAAAAATCCCGGTGGTATTCATACACAACGGCGTTAAGCGCACGGCCATGCTTCCGACGCACCTCGAAAAGCGATCGGTTCCCGACAACGTGTTTGGGATCTTAGCCTCGGCGGTCGGCATTTTTATGGTGTTGACGGGCCTCGGGCTCGTCTTACTTCGACCGAGCTTGATGACATGGGGGTTCTTCGCATTCATGCTCGCCCTCAATCCGGCGACGAATGTTAAGTTCGTCGCGTCGTTGCCGCCTGCCGGCATCGTCGCCTATACAAGTTCGCTTCTCGTTATGTTCCTCGTGGGGAATGCCGGCGTTGCGGTATTTGCCGTCTGTTTCCCAACGGGTCGCATAACCGCGTTTGGGCGGCGCTTGTCGGCGCTTCTGGCCGTGGGTTTGATTCCGGCCGGTATCGTGTACGCCTACTATGTGCTCGTGTTTCCTTTGTATGGGATCACCGGTGGACGTGCGTTCAGTCTGCTCACGTATTTTATAACGATATTCGCATACGTGATCAGCATAGTCGCCTTCCTCGACACGTACGCTCATGCCGACCCTGAGGAACGGCAGCGAGCGAAATGGGCAATCGTCGGATTCGGCATCAGCTTTATGGGCCTTATCGCAGGATTTGTAGCCTCAGACGTGAGCTTATCGGCACTCTCGATCCCGCCGTGGGTTTCGGCCGGCGCAACCTGCACGGCGGTGCTAATTCCGCTCACGGTCGGATACGCCGTCATCCACTACCGCGTTGTCGATGTCCGGTTCGCAATCAGCCGCGCGTTTGTTTTCGCGGGGCTGACGGCAGCTATTTTCGGAGTGTTCTCTACGATCGGGTGGTTCTTTGACGAGGAGTTATCGGCGTCGAGGATGGGTACGTTCGCGGAAATCGGCACGGCGCTCGCGATGGGTGTTTGGCTCAACGCGCTTCATGGGCGAATCGACCGGGTAGTAGATGCCGTGTTATTTCGCCGCCGTCACGCAGCTCAAAAGCGGCTTGCGCGTCTAAGCAACGGACTGACGCATGCATCTTCGATGCGCGCAATCGACTATGCGCTGGTTGTGGACGCCGTAGAAGCACTGGAGCTAGCGTCCGGAGCCGTATTTATCCGTTCAGGGAGTGGAATGTATGTGCGCCGCTTCGATCTTGGCTGGCCCGGCGGAACATCTCAAACGCTGCATCCCGATGATACGATTTTGCTCGAGCTT